>CBDVEQ010000058.1:0-13152 GCA_965373045.1 uncultured bacterium
AATAAGCAGTAAAAGGTCCTTATGCAGATAAGGTTTTAAAACCGTAAAAAAACCCCAAAAAACAACCGACCCCGCCAGCCATCCCTTGACGGCAAAGGAACGGAAGGGGATAAACGGCAGCATCAGAGGAGTAAGGAAGGCACCGACAAAAAGAGCAACACCCCCCATAAGCAGGAAGGGAAATCCTTGGTTCCAGGCTTTGCTGAAAATGAATCCCTCCGTCTGCAATCCGAAGATGACAAAAAGAGCAAGAAGGTAGATCCAGGATTTTTTTAAAGCCGGGATGATTTCCATAGGGGTTAAAATTAGTCTATCCCGGATAGGAAAACTGACAGTCCGCATAGCTTGTGTAGCCTTATTTCCGGCTTGGAGATAGGCTTTAATATCCCGGGCATAAACAGGCCCGAAGAGAACGGAAAAGCCGGTTACTTTTTTAACAACATGGGCATGGATTCCCGGGGCCCCCAATTGGGGGACAATAATCCGCCGGTGTTTCACTATCTTATCCAGACCAGCTGATCTGATTTTTTCCACCAGTTCATTTGTCCCGAACGTGCCTTTGCCGGCAGCACACCAGACGTTGATACCTTTGGTATCGAGCACCAAAATCCAAGTGTCGAGTCTCGTCAGTTCCCTACGCAGGATATCGAAACTGAGTTTATAATTAGCCGAAACCAGAACCGGAGATTTGTCATCCGGACGGCCGGCCGCATAAAGTCCGGGAGCCACCTTGTATTTCATCCGGAAGGAACTGATACGTGCCCTAATCTGACCGAGTGAATCCTTTCTTGACCACTGGGTTTTAATGCGGATGACTTTTCCAGCATCGCAGTCTACAGCTCCATCGACCCAGGGTGCATCGATCGATGCCTCTGGTGAGAGATATTTATTTTCTGTGTATCTAACGTCCTTATCCATTATTATGCTATATTAGGATTAGCCCTCCATTCTATTTCGAATACTTTTTTAACAGTTGTTTACTATTTTATTTCCTTGTTAGCAGCAAGGCCAGCCTCTTCCTCGCATCCTCAACCTCAGCTATACCGGGGTCAGCGTCTTTCCAGAGGTCGAGGAATTTTGAGTAATGCTCTATGGCTTTGCCTTTCCAGCCTTTTTCCTCATACAAATTGGCCAACCAAAAATGATATTTGGGATGGATGAGGCGGCGGTCTTTGCTGTTTGGATCAAATGTGATCAGCCGCTCGTACTCGGCAATGGCATCATCCAATTTTCCCTTTTGTTTATACGCTCTTGCCATTGTATCTCTTATAAATGGCCGGTTGTAGACCAGAGGGGCCAGATCGGAACTCCAGGTTGGGAATCTTAAAAGAGATGTCTTTTTACAGGCTGTTAGGGCCATTTCAAATGATCCTTCAGCCAGGAAAATTTCAGCCGTTAATAATTCATGTTTAAACTCTGCTAATTCTTTAGAGGACTTGATCTTGGGTAAAGTGGATTTAATTTCCCCAAGCCTCGACTTTGCGTCATTGATCCGTCCTGCTTTCAAGTCAATCAATCCAAGGAGAAAATTATAACTTATAGAGTAATTAGGTTTGTAATCAGGGCTGCGTTGAACAGAAATATCAAAGTAGCTTTTAAGGTGTTTGCGGCTGAGTTCAAGCTCTCCTCTGTCATAATAGATCCATCCTAAAAGCCAGTTCGCGCGGGCTTTTGTTAATTCGTTTCCCACTGAGTCCGCCAGAGTTATAGCCTTTCGTATATCTCCAAGGGAATGGTCCAAGTTCCCGAGCCAATACCTGTAAAACCCCTTCCAGATATAACCTGCCGCTTTATCCCCGGGGGAAGTGGACATGCTAATAAATTGGTCGATCCACTCCTTTGCCGAGGCATAATCTTCCTTTAAAGCAAAAATATAGGCCAACGGCAGGCTTGAGAAAAACTCAGGTTTAATCGCTAAGGCTTCTTGATATTTAGCAGCCGCATCTTCCAGACGCCCCATTTGAAAATAGAGCTCAGCAAGAGAATCAAGGGGGTTGGCAGCACCCGGTAAAACAGAGGCATATCTTTTAAAATATTCGATCGCCTTTTCAAAATTCCCCTTCCTACTAAAAGCATAGGCGATCATATTTAAAGCATCCGGGAACTCCGGGTCCAGTTCCAAAGCTTTATTTAATTTTTCAAGCGCCAGATCTAATTTATTAGCTTGATAGTAAACTACGCCTAAATAATAATGATCATTCTTTTCCTTGGGAAATTCTTTTAATAACCGGACAAAAGCCTGCACCGCTTTATCCAAATTTCTCTCTCTCAATAAATAACAATGGATTTCTATTATAAGTTTTTCTTTTCTCGAAGCTTTATCTGTCAAGGCTATGACGCTGTCAAGGGCTTTATTCATGGCATTTGTATCACCCAGTTCCTGGTATACTAAAACCAGACGAAGATAAGCTGATACAAACTGCGGGTCGATCTCTATGGCCTTCTCAAAAAATCGCCGGGCTTCATCGTGGTAGAATTTTTCTTCAGCCTGTCTCCCCAGTAAATAGTAATTATAAGCTTCGGTCGAAGTGGTGGTGACATCGGTAATTTTTGTCTGGGCTGCTTCAATTCTTTGTTTAGATATGCCTATACCGTGTGAGATCTCCTTGCTCAGCTGATCGATCTGAGAGTTGAGGATGCTTCCCTCCCCTTGGCCTTTGGAACTGGCACTCCTTAGGAGTTTCTTGCTCTTAGTATCCAGAACCTTAACGTCTGTGACAAAAACATTCCCGGCTTTGCCAAAACTTCCCAGGACGATCGCATCGATCCCTTCCTTCAGGCTGAGCTCAAATCCCAGATCCTGGTCAATAAATTCCACATCATACTTTCCCATTTGCTTAAGAATATCCCGCATCCGCTCCCAGGTGGTAACCTGAAAATACCCTGATTGCTCCAGACTGGTTATTAAAAGATTGGGAATGATTTTCCTCAAATGGTCATAGGTTTTATCGCCAGTCAAGTTTTCAAAGCTAATAACGGCCACGGAATGTCTTTCTTCCCATGGAATCCGGGTGTCTTTATGGAAAAAAACCTGCCAAAGGACAAAGGTTATAACTAAAAGGGCAAGCAGAGCAAGAGCCGGGATAAAGACTTTTTTTGGGCTGAATGAGACTGTTATTTCTTTTGATGTGAGGGATTTGCGTTTTGGCTCGACTCTTTGAGTCGTAGTAATACCTTGCTCTATCCGGGTCAGTTCAGAACCTACCTCTCCGGCACTTTGATACCGGTTTTCTTTTTCCTTTTCCAGGCACTTGAGGATTACCCGGCTTAAGTCTTCAGGAATCTGAGCGTTAAGTACTCTGGGATTCTTCGGGATCTCGCTCTTTTGCTTCACACCAACAGCAAAAGGCGTATCTGCCTCAAAGGGAAGTTGCCCTGTTGTCATCTCATAAAGAATGATCCCCAGCGAATAAATATCAGACCTTTGGTCAGTATCCTTTGCTTCCACCTGCTCAGGGCTCATGTACTCAGGCGTACCGATCATCACTCCGGCGCCCGTTATCCCTTTGCCCTTTACTGTTCTGGCTATCCCGAAATCCATGATCTTAGCGTTGCCCTCATTATCGATCATGATATTGCTGGGCTTGAGGTCGCGGTGGACAATTCCTAGGCTGTGCGCCTCCGTCAATCCCCCGCAGATCTGCTTGGCGATTAAAATCGCCCTGGCTGTGCTTATGGGAGCTGCCCGCCGGATAAATGATTTTAAATCCTCCCCGGATACATACTCCATGGTAATGTAGTGCCTGCCCTTCTCCTCACCCAGGTCAAACATCCCACAGACATTCCTGTGTCTTATCTTGCGGGCGAAGGTCAGTTCATTTCGAAATCTTTCGATCGTCTTTTTATCAAGAGCGATTTCCGGCTTTATGAGCTTTAGGGCTATTTCTTCTCTAGTCCTCTTATCCTCAACACGATATACTTTGCCCATTCCTCCCCTGCCCAGCTCTTCGATAATCAGGTAGCGATCTGCAAAAGTGGTTCCGCGTGTCAATTCATCGACCGAAGTCTCTAGGGTTTTAGTGAAAGGTACTTGGGCGTCATCAGGGGGCTCTAACTGAGTCCCGCAATCTTTACAAAACTTGGAATCATCGGGATTGACAGTATCACACTTCGGGCAATTCATGCTGATTCTCCCCTTTGACACCATAAGAATTTTGTTTTTTGGCAAACATAGATTTCCGGTTTATTTTGTTCAATTTCTACCCTCTGACCCGCTGCATCAACAATAATATACAGAACAAACATATCCAGTCAACAATAAGTCCGCAGGAAAGAGAGAATTTCATAGACTTCGACTTTCATACAGATTTAGATCTTTCCTCAGCTGCCATTTCTTTCTTAAGCCAAGCAGCATAATCTTTATTAATACCTACTAAACTAATAGCAATTATTTCCGGAACATCGTAGGGATGTAACTTAGTAATTTGCCTTGCTAATCTTTTAAATAAGCTCTTCTTGGTCTTTATAATTAAAATTCTCTCTTTAGCTTTATCGATTCTACCCTGCCACCAGAAAAAAGAGTGTACGTCCTGGGTAATACTAACACAAGCACAAAGCCTCTTAGAAAGAATAGCTTTAGATATCGAGTTAGCAACCTTTAAACTAGGAACAGTAACAAAGACCACAACGAACATGAGATAATTCCTTTAAGCCCTAGTTTTAAGAAGCTTAGCAAACCTCTGAGCAAACCTTAGGCAATTACTCTTGGCCCTGTTATCAACCGAATTTATAGCTACCGGACCGTAATGATCTCCTTTAGGATCTCCCTGAATAATCATACCATGGATAAGCATGGCTTCTAATATCGAAAGTATGGTAGTCTCGTTACCGCCGGCAATATTTGCCGATGAGCTAAAAGCACCGCCGATCTTACCGTCTAGGCTCCCATGATGAGCATTGCTTTCATCAAGCAGTTTCTTTACCTGATAAGCTAAGGTTCCGTAATAAGTAGGTGAACCGATTATAATCCCTTCAAATTCAAGCATATCCGAGAGTTTAACCTGAGTAACTTCGGTTAAACTTACTTCTAAATCTTGTTTTTTAAGCTCTGCAGCAATTATTTCAGCCATCTTCTTAGTTACGCCGCCTCGGGAATAATAAGCTACTAAAACCCTCATATTTAACCTCCTGATCTTAAGGAATTTCTTTTATTGTTCATGACAATCTCCGCTCAATTTCATCAAATTTCCAGCCTCTGAGCTGTTGTATCAACAATAATACACAGAACAGACATATTCAGTCAAAGAGAAATCCGCAGGAAATAGAGAATTCCATAGAATCTGAAAAGAATAGTCAAAATCAAACCAGATGTCTACAAACCGAGGCTGATTTTCAGGGCATTATTGACTTCAAACAGCCTTTTGGCATCCAGGCTTTTAAGCTTTTTAATAATCCGCTTTAAAACTAATCAGCAAATAAGCACTTTCCCGCATAGTCGTTTTCCCAGCGCAGGAATTTAGTACCGAAAATTATTGAAGGCGGAGTAACCATTGCCGGCGACGGCGTCCGCTGCAGCTCTGTAATATCCGGCTCTTATTTGTGGCGGGGCCCCGGGGGCATATTTTTATTCAGAAACCCGGTCATGAGTTCCCGGAGGTGGCGGGAAGTATTATCTCTTTCATGGATACCATGTGAGCGCATGGGATATTCCATCATAGAAAACATCTTGTTGTGTTTGATCAATTCATTGATCAGGTGTTCACAGTTCTGATAATGGCAGTTGTCATCACCGGAGCCGTGTATAAGCAGCAGGCTGCCGGCTAAATTATGTGCATGAGTAATGGGAGAGCCATCACGGTACCCTTCCACATTGTCATCCGGCATCCCCATATAGCGTTCCTGGTAGCAGGTATCATAAAATTTCTGATTACTGATAAATGCAATAGCTATCCCAGTTTTATATATCTCGGGAAAACGGAACATACAATTCAAGGTCATGGAACCGCCCCCGCTCCATCCCCAGATACCGATTCTATCCGGATCAACAAAATCCCACTGCATTATCTTGCGGGCAGCCGCTGCCTGATCAAATGATGCCAGGATCCCGATCTGGCGGTATATGCTTTTCCTCCATTTCCGCCCTCGAGGAACATTGGTTCCCCGGTTGTCAATACTCATGATCAAGTATCCCTGCTGCGCCAGCAGTTGATGCCACAGATCCCCGCCCGACCAGTTGTCCTGAACCGTTGAGCTCCACGGCTCTCCGTAAACATGAAAAAACACCGGATATTTTGCGGCCGGATCAAAATCATAGGGTTTTATCATCCATCCGTCCAATTCTACTCCCGGCTCGATCTCGACTTTAAAAAATTCGCGCTGCCTGATCTTAAGCTGGGCGTATTTAGCTTTCAGTTCTGCATTTTCTTCCAGGACCCGAACCCGGTTATGCCCGGGCAGGCTGACCAGGTCGATCAAGGGTGGAGTGGCGCTTTTAGAAAAAGTATGAATAGCCCAGGCTGCATCCGGCGAAATCTGATACCGGTGGTGACCCGGTTGGAGGCTCGGGCTCAATCTTTCCATTTCGCCCTTCCCATCGATCCTGGAACGAAAGAGATAACGATAGATATAATCATCGGGAGAAGCGATATAATAGATGTAGCCGTTTTTTTCATCGATCTTTTCCAGGCTGATGACATCATAATCCCCTGGAGTAATCAATTTAACTTCCTTCCCGTCCCGTGAAACCCGATAAACATGTTTCCACCCATCCCGCTCGCTGCTCCACATAAAATATTTTCCCTGATCCAGCCAATAAAGGTCATCGGTGATATCCACCCAGGCTTTATCCTGCTCGGTTAAAATAGTTTTGACCTTACCGGTCGTGCAGTCCCCCAGCATCACGAGGTTGCGGTTTTGCAGCCGGTTAAGCTGCTGGATAACGACTTCCTGAGATCCGGCTGCCCAATCCATGCGGGCAAGATAGTGGTTGCGAGGATCTCCGGGAATCTCAAACCAGCGGGTTTTACCTTCCTCTGCTCCTACCACTCCGATCCGGGCAGCCGGATTTGCCGTGCCTACTTTAGGATAAGGAATAGGTATCAACTCAGGATAGACGGAATCCAGGTTGTTTATCATATAAAAAATACCGATACCTTCGGTATCCATCTGCCAGTAAGCGATCTTTTGACTGTCAGGGCTCCAGCGGAAGCCATCCCGTAAAGACAGCTCCTCTTCGTACAGCCAATCAAAAGTCCCGTTGATGATATTATCACCACCATCAATCGTTATTTGTTTAATCTTTCCCGAAAGAAGTGATTCGACATAGATATTCTTTTCACTCACATACGCAACTTTTTTTGCATCCGGTGAAAATTTGGCGAATTTCATGGTCGTGGATTTAACTGTCCGGCCCAACTGCTTGAGCTTTAAACTGTCCAATTCCAGGACCCAGTAATCTCCGCGAGTATTTTGTCTCCAAACGCGACGGGTATTAGTGAAGATCAACAAGCGGCGGCCGTCCGTTGACCAGGTATAATTGCTGATTTCAAGCGGTTTATCTTTTCCTTCCGGAATCAAATTTTTTGCCTCTACCAGAATCGAACGTTTCCCGCTCCGGGTGTCATAGTAAACAATATCTTTTCCCTTTACTTCTGCGGATTCTTCCAGTGTCGTATAGCCTTTTCCGTCCTCCAGCCAGCGGGCGGGCCCGTAGCGTTTAGGCGTAAACTCTTTATCAGTGTAGATCCTTTTTAAGCTCAGCTTGGCGGGATCCTCCTGCCGGGCAATAAAACCCTGTGATAGAAATAGGATAGTCACGACCGTTATGAACCTGATAAGGGAGTTTTTCTTTAACTCAGATATGGTTCTATTCACTCTCTCCTCCCAATGATTTTATGGTGTATCTGTTATTTTTTTCTGTCTCAAAGGTGATAATTCCGTCCTCTGTCAGAGAGAGCGCAACGCTCTCTCCTTTGGAAAAAACTTCGACCGGCCCGTCCACTTTAATCCGGCAGGTATTGCCCACAAGCGAATGTATTTCAGCCGAAGTCAGCTTGCCCTGTTTCCAAACGAGGCCCACCTCGAATCCTCCCCGGGCCCGCAAACCTTTGACTGCACCCTGCTTCCAGGAGCTGTGCAGGGCCGGAAGCAGGCTCAGCCCTTGTTCGTGGGACTGCAGCAGCATCTCTGCCACAGCTGCTGAAACACCAAAAAGGCCATCCACCTGCAGGGCTTTGCTGCAGATAGCAAACAGGTTATCATAGGTATATTTATGGATATAAAAGTTAAAGTTATCCATGGCCTTTGAAGCCTGTCCCAGCCGGGCCCAGCAGGCCATTTTCCAGGCCGAAGCCCAGCCATTGCCTTCCAATCCGCGCTGCTCCAGAACCTTTTCGCAGGCAGCAGCTAGTTCGGGTGTTTTTCCGAGCGAAATCCGGTTACCGGGAAAAAGACCGTAGAGATGAGAAATATGGCGGTGGCTTTTTTCTTTTTGTTCCCAATCCTCCAGCCATTCCTGCAGTTCACCGTGTTTCCCAATCTGCATCGGCACAAGTTTTTCTCTGGTTTCTAAAACATTCCGTTTAAATTCCTGATCAATTCCCAACACATCTGCAGCAGCGGCGATATAACCGAATAGATCGGTCAGGAGCTGCATGTCCATGGTCGATCCGGCACAGATGGTCGTGCCGGGGCTCATCCAACCTGTAACTTCGTCATAGAACCTTTTATTGCCCGACCGGGCGGGAAAATTCTCAGGTGAGGTCGAAGGATTGGTGACCAACCAGCCGTAACGGGGATGTTTGACCAGAAAATCGAGAAAAAATTCCCCACAGCCCTTTAAAATCGGATAGACCCTTTGCAAAAAATCCCGGTCACACGTAAACAGATAATGCTCCCATAAATGTGTGCACAGCCAGGCTCCTCCGGTGGTAAATGTGCCCCAGTCAGGGCCGTCCATAGGGGCGGCCACCCTCCAGATATCTGTGTTCTGATGATGCACCCAACCCGAAGCACCATAATGCTCCAGGGCGACATCCCGGCCTTGATCTGTGAGCTCCTCGATCATAGTGAATAAGGGTTCAGCGCATTCACTGAGATTACCTGCTTCCGCAGGCCAGTAATTCATCTCTGTGTTGATATTGGTAGTATATTTTGAATCCCAGGACGGATTCATATCCTTATTCCAGATGCCCTGCAGATTGGCCGGCTGGGTTCCGGGACGAGAAGAAGAGATCAGCATATAACGGCCGTATTGAAAACACAAGGCGGCCAAATTCGGATCATTTGACCCATTGAAATGCTTTATTCTCTCATCAGTCGGCAGAAAAGAGTTGTCGGTGGAACCCATATCAATGACAATACGGCGAAACAAGCGCTGATGTTCCTGGATATGGTCCTCTTTTATCTGGGAATAAGTTTTACCTTCCAATCTCCTCAAGACAGCTTCAATTCGCTGGTTGGGATCAGCGCTGACATCCCGGTAATTGACAAAATTTGTGGCCGCGGCAATGAATAAGGTTGCAGTATCAACCCGGTCCAGGATTAGATCCCGGTCCTCGACTTTCATGCTGCCGCCTTCAGGCAGAGCCAGCACCCGGGCCTGATAACGGAGCTTCCCTTCAACTCCCAGATAATCGGCGGATTTTCCGGTTAGGATAAGTCCATTGTTCCCGAACCCATCCATTTGGAAATAGTCGGTGGCATAATTGGAGTGAGCTTGATTACGATCCCCGCGCAGGTTGGCGGTTAAGGAGATACTGCCGGGCCTGTCTGCTGTAAGCCTGACCACAATGATTTGATCTATAGGGCTTATCAGAACTTCACGATGGAATTCGATCCCGCCATGCTTATACCTTGTGGTGATAATGGCTGAATCCAGATCTAGCTGATGGCGGTAATCCGTTACCTCGCCCAAGTCAGGAAAATCCAGCAGCAGATTTCCCAAGGACTGATATTTCATCTGCTCAACCGGATAACCCATCAGATAACGCCCGAACAGATTGTGCGCCGGGATATATTTTCCTGCAAAGATCAACTGCTGGATCTGCGGCAGATAAGGCGCTCCTCCTGACCGGGTTTGATTATAAGGCCCCCCCGACCATAAGGTTTCTTCATTCAGGTGGATCCGTTCGGTATCCGTCCGTCCGAAGACCATGGCCCCCATCCGGCCGTTTCCTATTGGCAGAGCATTTTCCCATTTGTCCGCCGGATGCGTATACCATAATAGAGTTATCGGATCGACAGTATCAGATATTGTTCCCAATTTACCCGGTTTCTCTGTGCAGCCGATCATGCCCAGATATAAAACCAGCAAAAGCAGTATTATGTTTTTCATAGCACACCATAAGAACTTGCTTTTTTGTTCATGACGATTTTCTCTAAATTTCATTAAATTTCCATCCTCTGAGCTGCCGCAGCAATAACAATACACAGAACAAACATATCCAGTCAACAAGAAGTCCGCAGGAAAGAGAGAATTTTATAGAATTGCTTAAATATGCCTTATGGACAGGAATAGGGCGTTACAAAAATAGTTTTCCGGCAAACTTTGGCAAAGAGGATTGCACTCTGAAGGAAGAACTGGAAGGCTACAATGAACAAACTGCCAAAAAACTATCTAAATTATGATGTTTGGAGTTTTTATCTTATTATCTTTCTGACTTTTCTTATCCTTGGAGGAATAAATGCTTTCACCACTTCATTGTTCTTTTCATTGCTTTCCCCTACTTCATTGTTGAAATCCACAGTAACACGCCATTTTGCCTTTTTATTCTCGTTGGCACACCAAGTGACATTACAGACGACAGTGCCGCATGTTGAATGACTTTGACCTGCCCCCAGATCTTGATCCTTGTTTACAGAATAAATCTGCCAGGTGAAATTTGGGGGAATACTCCACTCTATGCGCACATCAAAATCCTTAGCCACTGTTTTGCCGATGTTCTTAACAATGAATTTCGGAGTGATGGTATAACAGGTAATATTTTCAGAATTTTTGGAAGTTTTTACTTCTTTGAATTCAATCTTAGCAGTTAGATCTGGGAGGTCAACTTTACGGATAGGTTTTTTCCCTCTTGCTTGATCTGAAAAACCTGCCTGTATTCCAAGGAAAAGAAAAACTAAAACGCCAATCCCGATTATTTTTTTATTCATTTAAACCTCCCTTAAACAATAAAGATGATTTCATATTTATCGAATCCATTTTTCTCAGCATAAAAGCGATACAAATAAACACCCATAAAACCTGAGGCTATTTTAATACAAATAATTTGTATGTTCAAATCTTCCACTCAAAATAATTTTTATAATGAAGAAGATACGCCTCTATCTATTGCTTAAATACCCCTTAAAACCCGATTTTAGGGGGGGAAAACGGCGTTTAAGGCTGTTGAACACTCTAATACTCAGCTATATCATCGAAGCAGAAAGTCGAGGGATAACATCGAGAGGAATGACAGAGATCTTTACGTCGATGGCATATTCTTGACGGCCGGGATAAACCACCCACAGGTGCTCAAGGCCTAAGTCCGCAATGGCAATGTGCATGGAACGACTTGATCCCGGTGCATCAGCGTATTTGAATTCGAAACCATACCGTTTACCAGCGATCATTACCAGCAAGTCCAGTTCAGCGCCCGCATGTGTTGCCCAGAAGTAAGCATCGCGAGATTCCAGCACTCCAATAACATACTCCAGGGAAAAGCCCTCCCAAGATGAACCGAGTTTCGGATGTCCCTGCAGGTCTGCCAAGGTGGGTATTTGAAGCAGTGTATGCATGATACCACTGTCTCTGATGTAGATTTTAGGTGCTTTTACCTGTCGTTTACGGATGTTCTCGAACCATGGAGGAAGGATTCTGACCATGTAGGCTCCAGCAAGAATATCAAGATAGCGGCGAGCCGTTCTCTCTGATGTGCCGAGTGAACGGGCAAAATGAGCTGCATTCCAGACATGCCCATGGTAATGAGAAATCATGGTCCAGAAACGCCTTAAGGTTTCAGCGGGAATTGTGATGCCCAGCTGAGGAATATCCCGTTCAAGGAATGTACGGACAAAATCCTCACGCCAAGCCATGCTGGCAGGTTCATCCTCTGCTAAAAAGGATCTGGGGAATCCACCGCGTATCCAGAGACGGGAACGCTGTTCTATGCCGACTTCCCGGAGGTCGAATCCTGAAAGATCTATGAATCCGATGCGTCCGGCAAGAGATTCAGACACCCCCCTGACCAAACCTGGAGAGGCGGAGCCCAATATCAAAAACCTGGCCGGATTTTGGGGACGATCTACCAGAACTCTGAGCAATTCGAAAAGGTCAGGTCGTCGCTGGATTTCGTCTATGACTACCAATCCGGAAAGCTCTTCTAAGATCCTCATAGGGGCAGACAACCGGCGGACATCAACAGGATTTTCAAGGTCAAAATAGGTGCATGGTTCGCGTTCCGCTATCATTCTGGCAAGAGTGGTCTTTCCGCATTGACGCGGACCCAGGAGAGCCGCGACCGGATGAACCCTAAAAACGGTGGAGATTCGGTCTAAAGCAAGAGGACGTGGAATCATAATCCCATTATATCCTTGATAATCAGGATGTCAAGTAAGATATTTCAAGGAATATTTTTTCTTTTCAGCTACCGAGGAAACGAATTTCCTGGCTGAATAGGCAATAATTCACTTATCTTCTCCACGTTTTCTTTTGACATTTCAATGCGTATTTCCCAAGCTTCTATTTATTTGTATATTCCCTCTCTCGGGCCAAAGGAAAACAGTATAATAGTATTTTTTTCTGTTTTATAAATGAGCCTTTTGCTCTGACCTTTAACTGAATAATTAAAAGACAAAAGTTCTCTAAATTCGCCCTTGAGTTTTTTCCCAGAACTTGGATCTTCCATTATTTTCTTGACAGCGTTTTTTAGTTGTTTTTTCTCCTGTTCTTGCCGTAACTTCTTTCTTAACTTTTTAAACTTAGAGGTTTCGACCAATCTCATCTAGAAATCCTTCAAATTCAATTCTGAGATATTCCCCATTTCATAATCCACTATAGCTTCTATAATATCCTTGATTTCTTGGATGGTCAGTTTTGGATTCTCAATCGCGAGAAGTCCGATTCTCAAAGCATATCTCATCGCACCGGAAAAATCCCGCTGTTCTTTTCGGGCAAAATGATCCAAATCCTTGGCTAACTTTTCATCAATCATGATAGTTTTTCTTACCATTATC
>CBDVEQ010000059.1:0-12935 GCA_965373045.1 uncultured bacterium
TCACCGCTCCTGGACTTGTATTCTGGAATGGAATATTAGCAACAGAAAAAGGGAATTTTAAGGACACGGAGATATATATAGAAAAATTAGATGAAATCAGTGAGGTTTACGAAAATGATTATGCCCGATCGAGAAGGTTCGCCCTCCGCACAAAATATTTTTTAAAAAGTAGAAAACTCCGAGATGTCCTAAAAGAGACAGAGAAGGGAATCCCTTGGCTGAATAGAATCGGGCAAAAATTTTGGGCCTTGTTTCTCTTGGGAGATGAAGCGAAAACACACCTCCTGCTGGGTGACATGCAAGCCGCAAAAAAAACTTTGGAGCAGGGAGAAGAGATTGCCTCCCTGGAGAAGCGTTTGGCTCCTTTCTATATCAGCAATTTCCGTCGAAGCCAATTCTTTTTTGAGGTCTACAGGTTAGAGGAAACCTTGAACTCTGATAACAGCTCAGAATTATCTCCATGCCGAAAAAAAGTTTATCAAAGAGGTAAGGAAGCGGTGAAGAACGCGAAGAAATGTGCTATCAATCGAACAGAAATCTTAAAGCTAATGGGAATTCATTACTGGCTTATCGGCAAGCCCAAAAAAGCCTTTACTTGGTGGGAGAGAAGCATTAAAATCGGCGAGAAACTCGGAGCACGGCCTGAACTGGGCCGCACCTACATGGAAGTGGGAAAAAGATTGCAAGAAAATGAGAAAGGCTTCAAAGAATTGAATGGTCTGACAGCTGATGATTATTTAGATAAAGCACGGATATTGTTCGAGGAAATGGACCTCAAGTGGGGTTTTGAAGAATTGGAAAAGATGTAAAGCTCTTAGGAATCCCGTGCGTATCCAAGATGAAAATTGAAAATCTTAGAGAGTTATTGAAATGGCAGATCAGAAAGATTTAGATTATACTTACACTCTTATCGACGTGATTTTCCGTTTCTGTTTTGGCGAGACTGAGGACTTTAGCGGCGCCAAGTATGACGGCGATTTTTCAATTTCCCTTGAAGAGGCCCAGAGGCGAAAGCACGAGTTTATCGCTGACAGCCTAAATATTAAGAAAGGTTCAAGAGTCTTAGATATGGGTTGTGGATGGGGACCATTTCTGAAGTATATAGAAGAAAGGGGAGCAGAAGGAATTGGCATGACCTTATCCACAGGCCAGGAAAGAGCCTGCAGAAAAAATGGACTGAATGTGTATCTCATGGATTGTCGAACCATTGATTCCGAAACATTCGGAATATTCGACGCGATTAGCTGTATAGGTGCCTTTGAAGCTTTCTGTTCGAGGGAAGAGTATGAAACAGGAAAACAAGATGAGATTTACAACAGTTTTTTTAAAGTCGTCTACGACCTTTTGCCGGAAAGCGGAAGGTTTTACATGCAAACAATGATTTTTGGAAAAAACATAATTGAATATAAAGATTTTGACATTCGGGCAGATAAAGACTCCGATGCTTATGTATGTGCCCTTCTGCAAAAACAATTTCCAGGAAACTGGCTTCCTTACAGTGTAGAACAGATCATTGAGGATGCAAAACCTTATTTCAGGCTGGTAACCAAAAACAACGGGAGATTGGATTACATTGAAACCCAAAAACAGTGGAGAGAAAAATTAAGAAGATTCAACTTCAAAAAATACTTGTTTTATCTGTCATTAATACCAAAATACGTTACCAGCAAAGACTTTCGGAAGCGGATAGATTTATTCGGGATTAATGCGAACAGAGAGGGCTTTGAGCGAAAAATTTTAGACCACTTTAGATTGGTGTTTGAAAAGGTTTAATCATCTGATTCATGCCTAAAAGTGCTCGTTATGGCCTTCCCCTGACAAACCAGGTAAGAGTCTCTTTCAAGACTTTATGGCCGCTTGAAAGGGCTCTTTTTTTGAGGGGGAGCTTAAAAAAGCAGGTCATAACATAAAAAGGAAAATCGTGAAAATTCTTTTGGTTAAGCCTCCTAAGAACAAGAAAGTACTCACTTTTTCAAGAACCGAACCATTGGAGCTTGAATACTTAGCCTCTGCAGTAAAAGAACATGAAGTGAAGATCCTGGATATGAGGATTGACCGAGATTTAATGAAAAGATTAGAACAGTTCAGGCCAGATTTTGTCGGTACCACGGCCTATACATGCGATGTCAATATGGCCAAGGATGTGCTGAAAGAAGTTAAAAAGTTCGACAAAAACGTCCAAACAGGAGTTGGGGGTTATCATGCGACTTCACTCCCCTATGATTTCGCAGAACCTTATGTAGATATTATCTTCTTGGGAATGTCGGATTTCTCCTTTAGAAATTATATAAGAACATTGAACCGAGACGGAAACGTTCTGGAAGTAGAAAATATTGCCTTGGTAAAGGAAAACAAATTATATTTCTCAGAAAAGAAGGATTTTGATGGCGATTTAGATTCACTTCCTTTTCCCGCCAGAGATTTAACTCTTCCTTACAGAAACAAATATCATGATCAGATGAGGAATAAAACGGCTGATATACTTACAAGTCGCGGGTGTCCCTACAGGTGTGCGTTCTGCGCCTGCTGGAAATTTATGAATGGAAAATATATAACCCGAAGTCCCGAATCTGTTGTTGAAGAGATTGCCATGCTGCCCGACGAAGTAGATTTGGTATCATTCGCTGATGATAATACTCTGCATGATATCAAGCGTGCCTGGAGGCTGGCCGAACTCCTCAAGGAAGGGAAACCCCAGAAAAACTTTTCCATGTATGCTAGAACAGATACGATAGTCCGACATCCTGACCTTATCGAAAGTTTGCGAGATGCTGGACTGAAAAGCTTAACGGTGGGTTTAGAGTCGTATCAAGATGAAATATTAGATGCCTATAACAAAAAAACTTCAGTTAAAACAAATAATGAAGCGATAAAAGTCCTTCAGAATTTAGGGGTGAGTATTTCTGCTCATTTCATCATAAACCCGGAATATACTCAGGAAGATTTCGAACGATTGCTCAAATATGTATACGATAATAATCTATTTCGTCTTGCATTTCCTGTATTAACTCCATTTCCTGGAACCGATCTGTATCTCATTCACCGCGATCGTTTCGTGATAAAGGACTACGACTTTTATGATGCGACTCACTCTATCCTGCCCACAAAACTCAAGCGGAACGAATTCTACCGCCTGCTTGCCGACCTTTATAGAAAGAGTTACTCTTTTCGAAGATATTTCAACTCTAAATTTAAGGAATCATATTCCTTATTTAATAAGTCAAAAGGCGATCGAACGAAAAATGCCGATAGAATCTCACTGTTTAAACTAGGGCTGGTCCATATTTGTGCCCTACCAATGTATATAAAAATCAGGAATAATCACAAGTCTGAATCCTCAGTTTAGCATCTTCAACCCTGCTCGCAATTATATTTCCTCCTCTTTTGACACCAAAAATTTTTCATACAATAAATAACGTCATCAAGACTTCTGAAGAATTACGATGGATGGAAACGCTGGTAATTATGGGTCGTCTCGGGGGAGACAGAACTGAAAGGTTTTAAAATCGTCAACATCTGTCGGCTTGATTATCCTTTCACTATCTACCTTTGTTTACATAGGACTCTTTAGGAGCAAACATTGCCAGCACAAATTATTAGAATTGACCACAGGATATCTCTGTGATATAGTCCGCACAAGGGTCAGCGCCAAGATGCCTGCAAAAAAAAAGAAAAAGCACACAAAAATTATCACTACATCTGCATCAGAAAGTCTGCTCTATCAGGATGAGCTGACCAAGATCCCTAATCGCCGGTATTATAATCACCACTTTCCTCTCCTTTGGAAGGAATGTAAAAAAAATGGTGAGCCCATATCTCTCCTGATGATAGACATCGACAATTTTAAAGAAGTCAATGACACCTACCTCCATGATGCCGGAGATGCAGTCTTAAAACAGACCTCTGCAGTTATGCAAGATTCTGTTTCAGGCCGCATGAGTCTAGTCCGGTTAGCCGGGGATGAGTTTGTTTTCATCTGCCCCGGAAGTGATGCTAAAACCGCGAGGCAAACGGGCGAATCTCTGGTTGAATTAATCCGCAATACACCCTTTGATATTCCCGGCATGCCGAAAGAATTTCGTATTTCCATCAGTGTTGGGATAGCGACTTCTCCCCAGCATACCAAGAAACAGGACAACCTTTTGCATCTGGCGGATCAATCTCTCTATCTTTCCAAATATCAAGGGCGGTCTCAGGCTACCTTATATAATAAAGTTGAAGTCTCTAAGATGGCCGCTCAAAGGGGCGGAATCAAGCTGCCCTGTGAAGATTTACTGCTAAAAGGAGAGACCCTCGACAGGATCGCAACTTTTTGTAATAAGGACTCAGCCGATTATTCCATTCCCCTGCTGATTACCGGACCTATCGGTATCGGTAAGAGCCACTTGTTTAAAACCATAGAAACACTACCTGAATTCCAGGAAAAATTCTTGATGATCTATGCGCTCTGCATGCCCTATTTTATGCATCACCCCTTTAAAGGAATAATTCAAATCCTCGATCAGATTATTTCCCGTGATCCCGTCCTGGCAAAGGATATCGAACCGAGATATCTCGAAAGATTGGCGTTTCTATTTCCTTCCTTGAAAAAATTGTTGGAAGAAAAGGGATTAAAAGCTCTTCCCGCGGATGAACGGGATCTGAATGTTTTGACTAAAAATTTACTCTTACAGATTCTGGAGAAAAAGAATATCCTGATCTGCCTGGATGAATTGCAATATTGCGATAAAGAATCGGCAGCCATCCTTGATGAACTATGCTGCCGTGAGCCGGATTCGTCTCTTTTTCTTATCGCTTCTATTACCGGAAGTTCTCACGAATATGTCCTGGCAGAAAAAATGCCCGGTATCCTGGCGCAAAAAAAATACCGGTCATTAGTTGTCCCTCCTCTTGACAAGGACGGCATCCTCCGGATGCTTTCGCTTATTTTTAAAGGCGAAAAATTTGAAGAGAGAATTTTATCGGCCGTATCCTCCCGGTCACAGGGGAATCCATTATTTATTGAAACGATGATCAGGTTCATGAATGAGAGAAACCTGATTTTCTACACTGAAACCAAGTGGCAGATCAAGAAAGACTGGAAAGAAAATACGCCGGCGGACTTGGATGGCCTGGTTTTTGAAGGCTTAAAAGACCTGGACCCGTCTATACTAGAGATCCTGTCTCACGCTTCGTTGATAGGACAAAATTTTAATTTAAAAACTCTGGAGGTCTTGGAGCCGACCAATGAAGGTGAAATAATTGATTTTCTGGAAAAAGCAAAAAAGGCGGATCTTCTGGTGGAAGAAGCTCAAGATAGGGAGGATGAGTATACCTTTTCAAACGAACCCGTTGTAAACGCTCTGTCCCGTATGATTCCCAAAGAGGAAAAAAAGGACCTGCACAGCCAGATCGCAGAGATCGAACAGGCGCTGGGTGGGGATTATCTCTGGCAAAACCTTGGTAAAGTTCTCTCTCATTATAAAAAAGCCGAAAAAATCCAGCAGGCTTCCAAAGTGCTGGAAAAACTCTCCTTGATGCCGTATTCAGCAGTTCTCTCCATGGACCTTGAAGAGGTTCTCTCCCGGGGACTACCGGAAAAAGATTGGGGCAAAGAGGAAAAACTCAAGGATGAAGATATCGTCGTCTCCCTTGAGGTGATCAAGCATGTGAAAAATGCACTCCAGACCATCAGACTATATCCCAAAAAAAGTAAGCTGTTGAAGAGCTCTATCAAAAAAGTCTATTCCTCAATTACAACCGTGTTGAAAAAAAGCGATACGCTTACTTTCTCCACAACAACGGAGGATATCCTGATCAATGGAATAAAGCCTTCAACCAAAGATTATCGAAAAAACTTCGGTCCTTTCTTCAGACGGATGATGGTGGATTTGGGATTTAAAGGCGTTTCCTTTAAAAAAGGTTTGTCCCAGGATGAAGTCAACCGTTTTATTTTACTTTTAAGCCAAAAGCAGGAAGGAATCAGGGAAAAACATGAGTGGGATGACCTGTTGATAAAAGAAAATATCAAGAATATCATCCTGGATTACAGGGTCTATGTCGCTATCGGAGAAAGAGACATCCACAAAGTAGAAAAAGGTGTTTTGCTGGATTCCACTCCGCAACCATCGATGTCCCAGATTTCGTCCGAAGATGTTGAAATTCTGAAACAATTGTTGCAGCAGGCAGGAACAACTTCGGGGGAAATCGCCTTGCCGGAGAAATTGTCGGAAGAAAAAGTCGTGGGATTTATTTCTCTCCTGGAAGGCGTCCTTCACGGCAGAGAGGCTTCATCAGAGCGGGCAGCCCGCCCGGAGGAAGAAAGGATAATACCCGGATTAGATCAGGACTTAAAAGTATGCTTAGAAAACTTAGCCTCCGAAAACCAGGATAAGGTCTTGCAGGCTGCCGCTTATTTGATACAAGCTGGTGATCAGGTGGTAGAGGAAACCGTTAACTTTATAACCCGCTGTGAGAAACTGCGAGGAAGAAGAAATGCACTGGAGGTACTGACAAAAATTCATCCCAGCCACATAGCCAGACTAGTACCGGAGATGAAACAGCATAGTGTCGAGGAAATCCCAAAAAAGATCTTATCAATTGTTTACGACATCGACCACCCATCCGTGCGAGATATACTCAGGTTAGGCCTGTTTCACCCCAATCAAAACGTCAAGCTGGAAGCTCTGGTGATTCTAGAAGATAATAAAATTGAATGGTATAAAGAGATCATATTGGAATATCTCAGGCGAGGGATTTCCATCCATTCTCTTCGTGCGATCGCCTCGGTAGGAAAAATGAAAATTGTGGAGGCGGTCCCAATTCTGCTCGATTATCTCCATTCCCGGAACTGGATCAGGACAGAGGAGGATCTCTTTTTTCACACTCGGATATGTGAAACCCTGGGCGAGATCAATAATGAAGAAGCCCTTGATGCTCTTATCAAGCTGGCGGTGTCTCAGCCTTTCTGGGCAGGAACAAGCAAAACACATACAAAAACCAGGCTGGCGGCAATTCGCACCATCGGTGTTATTGCTCCGGGCAACAAGAGAGCTGTAGAAGTTCTGGATCAAATAATTCGATCGCGTAACCAAGTCCTCAGCAAGGCAGCACAGAAGGCCCTCGATCCGAATATATCATCACCCGCCTTATCAGTCTCCTGACCACTTTCTCAATCCATTTTTCCGCAGCCGGGATTGTTGTCCATGGGTCAGCCCAGGTTTATTGCCGGTTAGATTGTCGACCCAAACGCCGTAGGATGGATTGGGAAGCACAAAATATTTGGTTCCGAAGCTTCCCCAGTCACTGTCGACCAGGGTTTTTCTCTCACGATTTGTTTTCCCGAAATAGTCTCCAGGAAAATCGTTCATGTTGTCGCCCAGAAACAGCAAAATTTCATATTTGCCGGTTATTTTCTCTCTCCTGGCTTTTTTATTGCGACTTTCCGAGCGGAGCAGCAGATGTTTAGCATCGCAGAAAGGGAAGCCCAGAGCCTTCAACTTATTTTCTGTGGAATCGTATCCGGATTCTTTCCGGTTGGTGACATAGAGCTCGAGTGCTAGAGAGGAACACCGCCTGGTTTACTAGGTCGAAAGGGATGCGATTCTAATCGCGCAGCTCCGCTACCATTACTGATTATCCTCTGAACAAATCAACAGAAAATTAGCCCTTTCATTCATAGAGGTTTGGTTTTAGGGGGAAAATAGTCCGATCCCATCTTCACACCCATTTCATAAGGGCTTGAAAAAATAATATTGTTTTGATATTAAATGAATACAGGTGTCAAAAGTGATTACAATAAATTAAAGGAGGAGGGGTATGAAAAAATTACTTTTTGTTTGCTTAATAATTGTTTTTATTTCCGGGAATTTATTTTCCGGCACCATCACTATAAAATCACCAACCTCCCAGACAAAATGGATATTGGGAAGTAACGTGAAAATTAAATGGATTGCCACAGGTGTTACTAGCAGAACGAAGATAACATTATGGAGAGGAGGAGTATTTGTTGGAGTAATTAAAGATAATATATTACCGTCACCGCCTCAGGTTAAATCCACTGAAAAATCACATGTCTGGCGGGTCGGGGATTATATAGGAGGAAAAGCAGAACTTGGTAAGGTTTATACGATCAGAATCGAGGAAAAAGGAAAATCAGTTACAGAGAGCAATAAATATTTTGAAATAACCAAATTAAAGACCAGGAAGAGGTGAACCAATGTTATTTCATCCACGAACAACCATGCTTTGCCACTAGCACCCTTTTACCAGTAGGAATTCCCTTTTTTAGTCTGTTGAGATTTCTACTCATTTTTGCTAAATCTAAACTATAGGAATTTGGTTTTTCTGTTGATGATGATTTATCCTAAATTTCATCAAATTTTCACCCGCTGAACTGCTACATCAACAATAATACACAGAACAAACATATCCAGGCAATTAAGAATCCGCGGGTTTTGCAGGAAAACATCAGTAATTTTTCTGTCCCACAATCAGAACACTTTATCCGCGCGACTCCACATTTAGGATTGCCGCAGGCCAGGTACTTATCAACCACTTCCTCAACAATGGGATAGAGATAACCATACTCATGCTCAAATCTTGACTCATAAGCCTTAAGGAAGCTGTCAATGTGATGGAAAAGCACGCGATACATAAGCGCGTCCTCTCCGGATGACGCTGACTATATACCCTGCTCATGGCAGAGATTGTGATTCAAGAAACACACCAGAATGGTTAACAGCTCTTAACTTACCTTATAAGCTGCCGAGTTATGCATTAGCCAAAAGTTAAAAGTTGTAAACTGCTGTTTTCTTTCAGAGGAGAAAACAACTATAATTTTTTTGCATTTTTTTTGAGATAATAGGATAATAGCAAATATTTATTAAGCGGAGGGAAAAATGAAAAAATTAACCTTGGTTTTTTTAATATTGGTCTTGGCAGCAGGTGGATTTTTTATCGAGGCCCAAAAATTGAAACCCATTAAAAATCGGTTCAAACTATTGAAAAGCAAAATCACCAGAATCCAGCCTCTATACGATGATTGCCAATTGATCTTTTATGTGGAGGGATTAAGTTTTGGCAATGCCCAGGGAACACGGATAATCCGCATGCAATCTGCAACCAAAACATATAAACCCAAAATAAATAGCTGGTCTAACACAAAGATTGAATGCTTGCTAAAGGGAGAATTCGAATTGGGACGAACCTATCGGGTCCACATTCTGGACACAGCAACCAATTCCGTCAAGTCCAACCATTATTCCTGGAAAGTCAATACCCAAATTACTACACCGCCAAAAAAATACCAGGTGGGAGAATCCGTAGGTATCAGCGGCTGTTTATTGGGAGCAGCCAAAGGGAATCGCAAGCTGATAGTGGGAGGAAAAAATGCTGCCATAACCCAGTGGGACTGTGAAGACATCGTGTTTACAGTCCCCCAACTGGCACCTGGTACTTACAAGATGTTTCTTAAGGAAGGGAGATTGATCATATCCAATACCGTTAACATCAAAATCATAGCAGCATTAATGCCAAAAATCAAAAAAGTATGGCTGGAACACGATGATTGTCAGATGTTTGTTAACCTTAATGGAACCAATTTCGGCAATGTAATAGGGAATAGAGAAGTCCGTCTCAAAAAAGCAGCCAATCAATATACCCCGGTCATTACCAGCTGGTCAAACACAAAAATTCGCAGCCGCCTCACAGGAGAATTCAAATTGGGATTAACCTACAAAGTCTATATCTGGGATATTGCCGCAGCTTCAGCCCAATCCAATAAATTTGCCAAAATGATCAAAACAAAAATCAGCATCAGCAATAAAAAATATCAACCCGGACAATCCATTGGTATTAGTGGTCATTTATTGGGAGCTGCTGCTGGTAACCGTAAAGTCATGATCGGTAATACCCAGGCCATTATCACCGATTGGTGTTGCGAGGACATTGTCATCACCATCCCCCAACTGGCGCCTGGCACCTATAAAATGAGGTTAAAACAAGCCAACCGGATCATCTCGAACATAATCCCCATCAAAATTATCTGATTATAATAATCGAAGGTAATATTTTTGTCTGACGTGGGTCTAACCCACATATTTCACGAGAACTTTACTGCAATGAAGAAAATACTTAGGCTAGTTCATATTCTCTTGATAACACCTGAATAAAAGCTCTCTTTACCGTTTCTATGGCTTCCGCCATGCTGACAGCCTGAGCCACTTCATCTCGGGAAAGTATTTTTATTTTCATAGCGTTACACCACCTTTCTTTCTCCTTCCTGTTTCACCTTTCCAAACCGGTCATAAATAAAGGATTTCAGGTCAAAATGTGTGTGGCCATCAAGGATGAGTTCACTCAAGATCAGGCCTACTGCCGGTCCCTGTTGAAAACCGTGACCTGAAAAGCCAACAGCACAGAACAGTCCTTCGATGTCCGGCGCCTCACCGATGATCGGGTTGTCATCAGGAGTGATGGTGTAGAGTCCCCCCCATCCCCGCAGGATATTGGCGTTCTCCAGGACCGGAGCCCGGTGAACTGCTTCCTCAATGACCTTTTCCATGAAACTGCGGTCCACGTGGGTATTAAAACTCGAAGGCTCATTTCTATCACTCATACCCATAAGAATGCCTGGCTCTTCGCCCCGGAAATAAAAGGCAACATCCTGGTCAATGACCATAGGGACAGGCTTAGGAATGGCATCAAAGGACTTTGTCATAAATACCTGGCGCCGAAAAGGTCTTGCCGGCAGGTCCAATCCAGCCATCCTGGCGACCTCTCCTCCCCAGGGCCCTGCTGCATTGACAACAACCGGTGTTAAAATCGGTCCTTTGGTTGTTTCAATTCCCTCAATTCTATTGCTCGCGATCTTGATTCCAGTCACTTTTGTTTCTTCCTCAATCCGGACACCGAGCTTTCTCGCAGAATTGGCAAAACCCATGGCTACAAGATAAGGATCTATATAACCGTCTTCGGGTCCAAAAGTTCCGCCTTTTAAATCGGAAACATTCAAGTAAGGCCACCTGTGCATGATCTCCTCTGGGGATAGAACCTCTACTGTGACGCCATGTTTTCGCTGGGTTTTAACACTGGATAAAAAATCTTTCCAGGTCTTCTCGCTACGTGCCAGAAAAAGATAGCCGGCCTTTCGAAAGTTGATATCGACTCCGAATTCATCTTTGAAATGTTCAAACACCCGGACGGAATGCTGCGCCAGGCGAATATTCGCAGGAAGAGAGAACTGCTGACGGATTCCGCCTACACTCAATCCCGTTGTAGCCTGGGCAAGAAGGTCCTTTTCCAGGATGACGACATCCGAGATGCCTCGCTTGGCGAGGTGATAGGCTGTGCTGACTCCCATTATGCCACCACCAATGATGGCGACCTCAGCCGTTCTCTTCCAGCTACTCATACTTAAAATTAACCTGAATTATTAAAACATGAATACGCCAGGCGAAGCATACATGAACATTATATATTATCATGAATGTGTCCTTATGGGGGAAGAAAAGAATCATGAAATATATTCGGCCGAGGTCTCTACCGCCATCAAAGCTTCTTGATAAGCGATGCTAGGCGGGGGGGTTCGATGCAAAAAAGGTCAAGAACTGAACCCCATTAGAAATTCAATTGACAAGATAGTCTTTCTAAGATATAAAATTGAATACCTTTCACAACCAAAAAAAAGAGTGAAAACGATAGGGGAAAAAATGAGTAAAACAAAGACGGTATTGGGATTAGTTATTTGTATAATTATTCTCCTGATTCTTCCAGGCATGAGTAAGGCCGAAAAGGTGAAAGTGAGAGTTATTGCTGAGAAAACCAATATTCGGTTAAAGCCTGATTTGCAGAGCATGGTCATTGGGTCAGCGCCCTTGGGAGCAATTCTGGAATCAGAGGAACAGGTAGGCGAGTGGTTCAAAGTGAGCCTGCCCCCTGATAAAAAAGGATATGTGGTTTTTGGCTATATTCACTCCAGTTTATGTGAGGTAACTGTTGAGAAACCTATTGAGGGAAAAACTATTTATCCACTCCCGGAGCAACCTCCCCCACCACCTACACCTCCGCAGCCGACCTATCAGCCTTACCAACCCTCTCCACCCCGTGAGATTAGAATCGCTGTGAGATTATTGGGAGGAATGAATTATCTTGCAGCTGGAGATGTAAACGAAGGAGTCAAAGGTTGGATTGATGCTGTCTGTGATGATGAGTTAATTGGATATTCTGTGGAAGGTGAAGCAAGGCCCATTCACCTTGGGTTTGACTTGGGAGGAGATATTATCATTTACTTTAACCCAAATATTGGAATTGGATTGGGGGCAGGTTATATTCAAGGAGCTAAAACGAGTGAGCTTACTTTTACTAATGGGTACGAAGGAACATTCACCAATAAATCCAAGATCAGTGCCATTCCCATTAAACTTGGATTCTTTTTTACTCTCCCCATGAGTAACGAGACAAGTTTTTTCTTCAATGTTGGAGTTGGCTATTATCTCTCGAAATATTCCTTTGAAATGAATTATGAGGAAAATGGATATCAGGAGGATATGATTCAAGAAGCAAGTGGTAATGGTTTTGGATTCCACGGAGGAATGGGATTTGAATTCAATTTTTCATCAAATGTGGCTCTCATCGTAGGAGGCCAGGGCAGATATGCAAAAATTGGTGGATTCGAAGGAACACGAGAACATTTATATGGAACGTCATATAAGGAGGAAGGAACCCTTTACTATTATGAATTACTTATTGGGGCGAAAAAATATCCTATTGTATTTATCCATGAAGATGAACCCTCCGATCCATTCATCAGCAAGGTGAGAGAAGCGAAGGTTGATTTCAGTGGCTTTACCATTATGGCTGGACTTATTTTTAGGTTCTGATAGGCCTGGATTATTCACGGGTCGAGGTTGATGCATCTGCAAGAGGCTGTTCGTGAAGCCGTATTTATATACTGC
>CBDVEQ010000060.1:0-12816 GCA_965373045.1 uncultured bacterium
ATCACGTTCTGTCGGAATTTTAGAGTAACCTGAAAGGGAAAAAATGCCGATAATAAAAATAGTATTAAAGGATTCAAGATTTGCCTTGAATCCTTGAACCCTTTGCATCAACAACTGGATTATATATAAGATATTATGTTAGGCTATCGACAGTTTTTATGAATAAAGCAGGTTATATAGTTTCAAAACATATTATTAATAATTTTGGAGAAATTTGATGAAAGTTAAAATGAACCGGCGTGAATTTATCAAAAAAAGTTCTTCGGCAGTAGTAGGTGCTGGAATCGCTCTTAATTCCAGGATGTATATTGGCGCTGAACCGGGAAAATCCAGGGTTGTAGAAGTCATGCATTCCGGAGTTGTCAAAGACAAACGAAAAGTAGATGTACAGGCAGTTAAAGAAATGATTAGTATTGGAATAAAAACCTTGACAGGTTCAAAAAATCCTTGGAAGCAGCTTATAAAACCGGAGGATAGGGTAGGGCTCAAGATAAATACTCTCGGCCGTCCAATGCTTTATACGCATCATGAGCTGATCCAGGCCATAGCTGATGAGCTTTTAAATATAGGTGTCAAGGAAAAAAATATCATTATTTGGGACCGGTTTGAAGGGCATATGAAGAATTCAAATTTTAAATTTAACAATACAGGTGTTGGGATACAATGCTATGGTACAAATTCCCGTGAAAAAGGATTCAGTAGAAACGACATGAATGTGTTTTATGAATCAAGCTTCGACGATCCCGGTAAAAGAGACAGTAATGGAACGATCTCTCCTTTTTCGAAAATATTTACTCAGGATTGTAACAAGATCATCAACATGGCAATCCTCAAGGATCATACATTGTCTGGTGTCACGCTCTGCCTGAAGAATCTGGCTTACGGAGTTTGTAATAATAATTACAGATTCCACGGCAAGGAACACATCGGGCCTTTTATTTCGGGATTCTGTGCAATGCCACAAATAAAAGAAAAGGTAGTTCTTCACATAATAGACGGTCTTGAAGCATGTTTTGACAAGGGACCGGTTCCCAGTAGTCCAAAGGTCTTATATACGCCAAAAACTCTATGGCTTGGTACAGATCCGGTTGCTCTGGATGCGGTCGGATTTCAGGTGATAGACGCTAAGAGAAAGGATAAAGGTCTTCCTCCTCTGACTCAAACAGGGAGGCCGGTCGACCATATCAAGCTTGCCGCACAAAAAGGGATCGGCACAGATGATCTTGGTAAGATCAAAATTGATAAGATCAAACTCGGCTAAAATGGTTCATTCACAAATGTTGAGTTTCAATCAAGGCTTTAATAACGAAAAATATCTGGAAAAACAGACTGCATCAATCATAGAAAGAGTTAAACTTTTTATTAACAAATTATATCTTGAATTTGGAGGGAAGTTACTCTTTGATTTTCATGCCTCAAGAGTGCTGCCAGGCTACGATCCAAATATCAAGATGCGGCTTCTGCAAAATTTAAAGGATGAAGCCGAAATTTTACTTTGTATATATGCTGGAGATATTGAACGCAAAAAAATCAGAGCGGATTTTGGAATCACTTACGATGCGGATGCAATGAAGCTGATTGATGATTTGCGGGAATGGGGGCTTCAAATTTCATGTGTGATCATTACTCGATTCAATGGCCAACCTTCTGCGACAATATTTAAAAACAAGCTAGAACATCGGGGGGTCAGAGTTGTGTTCCACAAATTTACAAAAGGATACCCCTCTGATATCGACGTTGTTGTAAGTGACGAAGGATATGGAGAAAATGAGTATATTCCTGTCAAAAAACCTCTCACAATAGTGACAGGTCCAGGACCTGGAAGCGGTAAACTGGCAACATGTCTATCTCAGATGTATCATGATTGTAAACATGGAATTAAGTCAGGTTATGCAAAATTCGAGACGTTTCCTATTTGGAATATAGATTTAAAACACCCGGTCAATGTTGCTTACGAAGCTGCTACGGCAGATATTGGAGATTATAATCTTATCGATCCATTTCATATGGAAGCCTACGGTAAATCAGCAGTTAATTATAATCGGGATGTAGAAGTATTTCCTGTACTAGAGCGAATCATGGAAAAATTAATTGGCTCAAAGTTTATTTATCAATCACCGACCGATATGGGGGTCAATAACGCCAGAGAAGGAATTATGGATGACAACATTGTGCGCGAAGCTGCAAAACAAGAAGTCATTCGAAGATTTTTTCGCTATAACTGCGAATATGTGATGGGCTTTATAGAAAAAAAAGTGGTCGAGAAGATTGAAACACTCATGAAAGACCTGAAAGTTAAGCCTGAAGATCGCCGCGTCGTCAAACCGGCAAGAAATGCTGCTATGGATGCAAGTCAAAGAGAAAAAGGAAATAAAGGCATATTTTGTGGGGCAGCTATTGAACTTAAAAATGGCACAATTATCACAGGAAGCAATTCCCCGCTGATGCATTCAGCATCGAGCCTTATAATAAAGGCGATAAAAAAAGATGCAAAAATCCCCGATGAAGTCCGTCTATTACCAAAAGATGTCATAGAATCAATAGGCAGCCTTAAAAAGAATATTCTGCAGTCTAAAACAGTAAGCCTGGATTTGGAAGAAACTCTGATCGCTCTTAGTATAAGCGCTACCTCTAATACTGCAGCCAAACAGGCGATCAATAGACTGAAAGAGCTAAGAGGATGCGAGGTTCACATGACTCATATGCCTACACCTGGCGACGAGGCAGGATTAAAACGGTTAGGCGTTAACTTAACGAGTGAACCAAATTTTATAACACGAAATCTTTTTCCCGTATATTAAGAGGATAATCTAGGGATCATTCTCTGTGAAGAGAAACAGCGTTCTGCTCCAACATCTCTCTGGCATTTTGGCGGGATGTTGTTGTAACACGGCTTCCTGAGATCAACCGGGCGATTTCTTCGACACGTTCATCTAAAGTCAATTTTTTTATGGTCGTATAGGTTCGTTCTTTTTTTATGGTTTTATCGATACGATAGTGATGTTCTGCATAGGATGCGATCTGGGGCAGATGTGTGATACAGATCACCTGATTTTCTTTAGCCAGACTTTTCAGTTTAAGGGCGACAAAATCCGCGATCTTTCCTCCTATTCCGGAATCTATCTCATCAAAGATCAAAGTTTTGGAATAACCTTTTTCTTTGCCAATGGATTTTAATGCCAGCATTATCCGGGAAAGTTCCCCTCCTGAAGCGATTTTTCGAAGTGGTTTCAGATCTTCTCCGGGATTCGGGCTGATAAGAAACTCGACATCTTCGGTCCCTGTATCCTTGATGTTTGAGATGATGTCGTTCTGGTCGTTCCTGGGGATGATATCGATCTTTACTTTGGCTTTAGTCATACCTAGGAAGCTGATCTCTCGTTCGATGTTCTGTTCCAGTTTGCGGGCGTTTTTTATCCTTTCAACCCGCATTTTTTCAGCTATTTTGTAATAATCTAGGGTTTTTTCGCGAATGGAAATTTCCAGCTCCTCCAATTTTTCCTGGCTGTGGCTGAGATCTTCCTGTTCACTTTTACATTTTTCAAGGTGAATGAGTATCTCGTTGATGTTCGCCCCATATTTTCGTTTGAGTTTTTCGATCTGGCTCAACCGTTCTTCGATGGATTCAAGTTTTTCAGGAGAAGAGCTTTGTTTTTCTTTAAAAGTCACCAGAAAATCGGATAGTTCGCGTACTGTGATGGATAACTGGTCCAAATTTTTCTGAGTATCCTTGAAGAATGTATGATATTCCTCCAGCTCTCGGATGACTTCTTGGAGCCGCGAAAGCTGAGGCAGGATAGAGTTTTCCCGGTCATAGGAAAGGTTCAGAGACTCTGAAATTAGATTATTGATTTTTTCCACATTCTTAAGGATATTCCGTTCCTGAAGGATCTCCTCATCCTCACCGGATAACAATCCCGCCTCTTCGATCTCGGTGATCTGGAATTGTAGGAAATCCAATCGTTGTACTCTTTCTTTCTCCCTGTTCTCAAGGTCGCGTTTTTCCCGAAGAATCCTGCGTAATTCCTGGGCTATCAGCCCGATTTCTTGCCTTATCATCATCGTTTCAGCGTAAAGGTCGAGATAGTCGAGCTGATTTTCGGTCTTGCGCAGAAAAACATGATCATTCTGGCCGTAGATATCCACCAGATCATTTCCACGTTCTTTGAGGATCTTAACAGGAACAAGGGTTCCGTTAAAATACCCGCGGCCCGATCCTTGACCTGAGAGGATTCTCTGTACGAATATTTCAGAATCTTCTTTATTAGAAAAAAGTGAGGCCTGTCTGGAAAGGAATACTCCTTCAACTGAAATCTGTTTTTCGCCAGTACGGATCATTTCTTTGGACCCTTTTTCCCCAAGGATCAGTCTGATACCGTCGATAAGAATGGATTTTCCTGCTCCTGTTTCTCCGGTAAAAATAGTAAATCCTGGTTTCAAAGCAAGTTCAATGTTTTCAATTGTTGCCAGGTTATGAATACAAAGAGATTTCAGCATAAATGATATCTATCCATTTCCATTATATCTTAAGCAAGTATTAGAATCTTAACAATTATACAGATTATAACGAAATAGAGAAAGTATTTAGCTCAGTAAGCTGTTCACTTGATCTTGATAGGGGCCAGGGCTTTTTCCATATTGATCCGGCCGTAACCGATATATTCATCCAATCCAGGGTATTCATTCTGGTTGACGTCATCCGCTGTGTACCGGATGATGTTCATGATGTCTTTTGGTAACAGCCAGGGTTTGATGGATTTGATCAACGCGGCAAGTCCGGAAACATGAGATACGGATGCCGAGGTTCCGGAGCCATAGCCGTAGGGAAGAGAACTCTCCCCAAAATACCATGTCGGAACACAGCTCAAGATGTGTTCGCCAGGTGCAGCCACGTCGATTTGAAGGCCGAAGTTGGACCATGTTGTCCTGATATCATTGTAGTCTGTTGCGGCAACTGCCAGAACATAGTCGTCATAAGCGGCGGGATATATAACGGGTCCTGTGTCATTTCCAGCGGCAGCAGCGATAAGCACCCCTTTTTGATAGGCATTTTCCAATGCGTCGTTCAAAGCATATGATGGCGCATCACCTCCGATACTCATATTGATGATGTCCACTCCCTGGCCGGCTGCCCAGGTAATGGCTTCGATCATCCAGGTGTAAAGCCCTGTGCCGTCATCATCGATCACTTTGATCGGGAGAATTCTACAGTTCCAGGAGACTCCTGCTATTCCTTCTTGATTGTTTGTGTCTGCGGCAATAATACCGGAAATAAAAGTTCCGTGGTAGTAGTCGTCTGTAGCATCCCAATCATCATTGACAAAATCGCGGCCACGCGAAATAATTTTTTCACTGAGATCCGTGTGATCAAAATCCACCCCAGAGTCGATAACTGCAATAACGATGTCTTGATTACCCTTGGTTTCTTCCCATGCTTCCGGAGCATTGATGTCGGCCAGGTTTTTTCCCTGAGGGCTCCCGGGAACACTCCCGATGACCTGACCTGTATTGTGAAGGGCATATTGGTATTGAAAAAGGGTATCATTAGGTGTGGCGAGGATATGAGTCTTATAATTGGGCTCAGCATATTCAATGTCTGGATTTTGCTCGAGCAGGGACAGCATTTCTTCCACTGTGTAGTCAGATGGGATCTGGACTTGAAAGACATCGATTTCCGGGATTTGCCGGAGAGGCTTTACCCTGTAAAAAGACCATGCAGATGATACCTGGTGAAGAGCGATGCTGGACTTAAACTTAATCAGGACTTGATCCGCAGCATATTGAGACCCGGGCGGTGGATGAATATGGTCTTTGTTGATTGACGGGATTTTATGTCCGGCTTCAAGGTTCCTGAGTGATTTTTTACTGTCCTTTTGATCAAAGCTAAAATTAACTGTGATAAAAAGGATATATATGAGAACAGGAATAAAAATGAGTTTTTTTCTTTTCATAATATCCTCCATACCTTAATTAAATGCATAGATGAGTCTGAACATTGACCCAAAATCTAAATTTTTAAAATCCGAGTGCGGCATCAGAATCCCTTCCGCTTTAACCGTCAGATTCCGGGAAATCTCATAAATGCATCCGACACTCAGGCTCAGATCGCTCCTGCCTTTTAGACTTTTTTCTTCCGAACCGGTCAGATCCTGTATGGTTTCGTCCATTTTGAATTTGCCCCACAGCTTGTTGTAGCTGATATTCACATAGGGAAGAAAATAGGCAAAACCTGTATAAGTGAAAACAGGGCCGACCTGAACGATCAGAAAGGAAGGTTTTCCCTCTGCTGTTCCCTCCACACTCAGACCTGGGATATCCCAGGTCTGTTTTAAGCCCATTGAATAATAAATCCGGCTGGAGATATCCATTTCAAAATTCCTCAGTCTCAGGATATTCATATTTAGATCTAGCCCTCCAATTAAACCTCCGATCGATCCGACATCCAGCTCAAGTGAGACAGGAATAGAACGAAATGTCATTGAGTTGAAGTTGGAAATCGAATAACCCAAGATCGCCGTAATGGAAAATCCATCATTGATCTCAAATTCCGTATTCAGGGTTAGAAAAAAGCATTTTATTCTGCTGGTGGTGTCTTCACCTTCTGCCCTGACCGTTCTTGAAAAATAATCAAGCCCGATCCCTGAGTTGATCTTGATATCGGACAGCAAGCTCTGTTCAGGGTGTTGTGAAAAAATTAATCCAGACAAAAACATCAGGATAAGAAGTCCAATACAAAATGTTTTAATCTTAAACATAAATTCCTCCTGTATAACCAAAATAAGCTGTGCGGTAATTCACTTTTTATCTGAGTTCTTCCGGCTGATTTCCTCCATTCGTTTTTGAGCTTTTTTTGCGAGTTTGCTTTTAGGGTAATCTGTGATGAGTTTAGTGAAAAAAGGAATACTTTCTTCATAGAGTTCTGCTCTAAAATTGGAATCACCGATATAGAAATAGACCTTGTCCATCTCAGAATATTCGATATAATTGTTAAGAATATCATTTAGGCGGTTGATAGCCGCTTTATATACCTTGATTTTGTAATAGTATTTGGCGATGCTGAGGACATGTTTAGCCAGATATTCCTCGCATTCTTTGATCTTTGCCCTTGTGTCTTTGGCTTCCTCACTCTCCGGATAAATGGTGATAACTTTCTTTAATTCTGTTAAAGCCTGGCGAGTGTTTGTCTGATCCCTTCCCGGTTTCAATTTTTTCTTAAAAAAGGAAAGAGCTATCTGATATTGTGCATAGGATGCTGATGGGGAGTATGGGTAGAGAGAGATAAATTCTCTGTATTCCGATGCCGCGATGAACATATTGCCTTCATCTCCCTTTTTGAAATATGAATCGGCAATAGCCAGTTTTGCCCTTTGTGCATAAAAACTTTTAGGAAAAGAATCAATGATCTGTCTGAAATACAAACGTGCTTTTTCAGGGTTTTTTTTGACATGTTCTTGGCCAATATTGTAAAGCTGTTCGTCGGAAGAGGCGATATCTGGATTTATCTCCACTTTTTTGTCCTTGCAGGCAGACATCATCACCAGGGCAAGTAGAGTGACTAGTATCAGGAATGTATGTTTTTTCATGGTGTTTTCCTTGCTATTAAACGTTAAAAATAATAAATGGTTTTCAGCCATTTCCATTCTTCAGAAAGACCATCCTCAAGGTTAGTTTTCGGGGAATAGAACAAGTCTTCCTGGGCCTTTTGAATAGAGGCCGCAGTATGCGGTACATCTCCCTTTTGAATGTCCAGCCATTGGATATTCACATTTTTTTGGCTGATTTTTTCAAAGACCGGAAATAGATCAGCCAGTTTTATACGGTTTCCTCCTCCGATATTATAAATTTCTCCTGATTTTCCATTAATCATGGAAGAAATATTAGCTTGAATGATGTCATCCACATAAGTGAAGTCACGTGTTTGCTGACCATCTCCAAAAACAGGGATGGGCTTGTTTTCAGCAATCGCTTTCAAAAACCTGTGAAATGCCATGTCAGGCCGCTGTCCGGGGCCGTACACTGTGAATAGTCTGAGGGATATGGTAGGGACGCCGTAATTCCTGTTATAAAGCGAGCATAGATGTTCGGCAGCAAGTTTTGACACTCCATATGGGGAATAAGGATAAAGAGGGCTTGTTTCCGACCATGGAAGATCAGGACAGGAGCCGTACACAGAAGACGAAGACGCATAGATGAATTTTTGTACCGGAATATTTCTTGACGCCTCGAGCAGTTTTTGTGTGACCTCAATATTATTGTGAGTATAAATAGAAAAACTATCTCCCCAGCTTTCCCTTACGCCGGCCTGGGCTGAGAGATGAAAAATAAATTCTATGTTTTTTAAAAGAGAATTTAGATCGATCTGAGTGATATCCTTTTCAATAAAAGAAAAATTCTTGTGATCTATCAGAAACCGAAGATTTTGTTCTTTGATCCTCCTGGGATAATAATCGGTAAAACTGTCAATTCCTGTTACTTTATAATTGTCTTTTAAAAGACGGCCGGCAAGACGGGAGCCGATGAAACCTGCAGCTCCGGTGACAAGACATGTCATGGCATTTTGTCCCGTGCAAGGATTTTTTTCATTTTAATTATGGTGTTTTTGGGGTCTTTGGATCTGTAGATGGATGAACCGACGACGAATACATCCACGCCATCCAGCAGAAGTTGATCCATGTTCTCAAGGCTGACACCCCCGTCGATCTCGATAAGGATGTCCAAATTCTGTCCCTTGATCCAGTTTTTAAGACGAGTGATCTTGATGTGGCTTGCCTCAATGAACTGCTGCCCACCCCAACCAGGGTTAACAGTCATAATTAGAACATAATCCAGTTCCTGGATGATATTCTGCATATGAAGGATCGGAGTAGCAGGATTAAGGGCAAGTCCGGCTTTGAGTCCATTTTCTTTGATAAAAGAGATGTCTTTGTGAAGGTGGACAGATGCCTCGATATGAATGGATATCCAATCAGCACCGGCCTCTATAAAAAGGGGAGCGATCGCTTGAGGATCATCGACCATAAGATGAACGTCTACAGGCAGGGAGGTCATGTTTTTGATCGCTTTTATCAGCTTTGGACCGAATGTTAGATTGGGGACAAAATGTCCATCCATAATGTCCACATGGATGATATCCGCGCCTGCGTTCTCTGCAATCAGGACAGCATCCTTTATATTTGTGAAATCCGCAGCTAGGATCGAAGAAGCAAGAAGCGCCATTATTTACTCACCTCCAATGTGATCAGTGTTCGTTTTTGAACTGGATAGCCTGGTTTTGGAAACAATTGATTGATGATGATTCCTGATTCAATTCCAGGATAGAAACTTTCTCTCAGATCGCTGACACGAAATCCCGCATTCTTCAACTGCTCAATAACCCTGTCAGCATGTTTTCCAATGAGATCCGGCATGAGATATTTTCTTTCTTTTTCGCCTTCGCTGACGAGAAAGCTTATCCGTGTTCCCTTTGGAACTTTTTCTCCCGGGATAGGGCTCTGGCCAATGATCCGGCCAGCGGAATATCGGCGTGTATAGACATGGGAACCCCTGCCTTTTTTTAATCCTGTTTCATTAAGAGTAGAGGATATAAGTTGGAACGATCTTCCCCTCAATCGAGGAACCACGACCTTTTCCTTCTCTGCGCTTAGGATCACCTTCACTTCCTGATGCAGTTTTATTTTTTTACCTGGGGCCGGGTCTTGATATATAATAATGCCCTTTTCATAGTGGTCATGAGGCCTGACGCCGTTATGGACGATGATCAATTTTTTGGTCTTAAGTTCAGTGCGTCCTTCTTCAAAAGTTTTTCCTTCCAGATCCGGTACAGATGACATTTCTCCATGGAGAGTGACCTGATAAGCAATGATTGCAGTGATAAAAAACAGGTTAAGAAAGACCAGAAGATATAGTGTGATATTTAATATTTTCCGAATTGGCATATTACTAAGAATAAATGAAAATAGATTTATCTATACCACAGATTCATAACCAAGTAAACTGCCAAAAAGTTTCATTCAGATCCGTGTGTCAATGTTTATTATTGATATTTGGGAACATAGTCGAATATAATAAAATATCTTTTTGTTACGAAAAATATCCCTGTTTTTCATGAATTGGAGGATTCCATGGCTGATTATTCAGATTTCAGGAGCGATACTGTTACGCGGCCTACAAAAAAAATGCGTGAATATATGGCTAAAGCCATAGTAGGTGATGATGTTTTAGGTGATGACCCTACGGTTAATGAACTGGAAAGACTTTCAGCTGAGATAATGGGGAAAGAAGCAGCTCTGTTTATTCCATCAGGAACTATGGGAAATGCTATAGCCGTTAAGACCTGGACTAAAGAGCTGGATGAGGTTATTGTTGAAGAACGATCTCATATATATAATATGGAATCCACTCAAATGACGTTCATTTCCAGAGTGCAGCCCAGGCCTCTGCCATCAGATCGCGGTACCATGGATCCTGATGTTGTAGAAGAAAACATAAGAAAGCCCAATGTCCATATTCCAAGAACATCGTTAATATGTTTGGAAAATTCCCACAACAACTGGAGCGGATCTGTGGTTGGGATCGAGAACATCCGTTCAATAAAGGAGATCGCTAACCGTCACAATCTAAAACTGCATATGGATGGGGCCCGCATCTTTAATGCCAGTCATGCAGCAGGAATCCCTGTAAAAGAGTATGCGGAGTTGGCCGACTCATTGATGTTCTGTCTTTCAAAAGGACTGTCAGCACCTATCGGTTCAATGTTGGTCGGTCCCAAGGACTTTATTGATTTAGGGAGGAGGATCAGAAAAGTATTGGGCGGGGGAATGAGACAGGTAGGTATTATTGCGGCTGCCGGGATCGTGGCTCTAACGGATATGACCGAGAGGATCATGGAAGATAATGCGAGGGCAAAGCGGTTGGCTGTCGCAATAGCGAAATTTCCTGGGATTGTATTGGATCCCGGTAAAATCGACACTAATATTATTATTTTTGATCTTGATCGTCCGCAATACGGGATTCCAGATTTTCTCGAGAAACTCAATGAGCAGCGCATTCTGGCCTTGCCCACCAAGGGCGGTATCCGGTTCGTCACCCATAATGATGTCGATGATACGGATGTGGACAAAGTTATCGCAGCATTTCAGTCAATTCTAGGATCATAAGAAAAGGAGTCTATTGGAGTCTGTAGACGTCCACGAGTTTAAGTTGCTTTGTCAACTAATTGAGCTATATCCTCAACCTTAATCGTTTCTTTTTCTTTATCCTTTAATCCGTCCTGAAGCATTGTCTGGCAGAAGGGACATGATGTAGCGATTATTTCTGCACCGCTTTTTATCACTTCATCCGTCCGTTTGTGATTGATACGGGTTCCTAGGTTTTCCTCGGTCCACATCAAACCTCCTCCGGCTCCGCAGCAGAAACTGTGTTCCATATTATTTTCCAGTTCTATTATTTTTTTGCCGGTCATCTTTAATAAAATATCTCTGGGTTCTTTGATGATACTATTATGCCTTCCCAAATAGCATGAATCATGATAGGTTAATTCTTTGATCATCTTGTCTTTAAGTGTTAAAGCGCCGGTTTCAAGCAGATGTTGTATAAACTGGACATGATGAAAAACTTCGATATTTCGCAGTGAAACTTTATCCTCATCCGACAGGTTTGGAAGCAGGTCTAAAAGTTTTGGATATTCGTTTTTAAAAGTGTTATAGCCGTGTGGACAGGTGACGATTATTTTTTTAATTTTGTTTTTCTTAAAGGTCTCGATATTGTCTCCGGCAAGTATTTGGAAAAGGTATTCATTTCCAAGCCGTTTGGCAGAGTCACCGCAGCACTTTTCTTCTGTTCCGAGAATACCGAACTTTATACCGGCTTTGTTGAGAATTGAGACCAGGGCTTTTGTGATTTTCTGTCCTTGTTCGTCAAAGGCTCCGGCGCATCCGATCCATAGAAGATATTCAGCGTCCTGTACATCATGGAGCATTTTCACATCCAGTCCTTCCGCCCAGTTGGCGCGTTCGGCAAAACCAATACCCCATGGATTGCTGTTTGTTTCAATATTCCTGAAAAACGCATTTAATTCTTTGGGGAATTTACTTTCCATCAACACCTGACTCTGACGAATGCTTACAATTTTCGACACATGTTCGATCTCTACAGGACAGACATGCATACAGGCACCGCATGTAGTACAGGTCCAGATCTCATCCTCGGTGAATACACCGTCCATTAAGTTATTCAGATTTTCCCTGTCTTTTTTAATTATCGCTTTTTTATTTTCCAGAAGATGGTGTTTGAGGTTAAAGATGATCATTTTTGGAGACAATGGCTTTTCAGTTGAAAAGGCCGGACAAACATCCTGACAGCGTCCGCATTCCATACAGGCAAATTCATCCAGGAGATCTTTCCAGGTGAAGTCCACAGCTTTTTCTACTCCGAAAACCTCGATGTTCTCCAGGTCAAGAGAACACAATTCCCCATGGGGCCTTTCATTCCTGACTAAAACATTAAATGACCCTGCAAACATATGAAAATATTTGGAGTGTGGAACATATGCGATAAATCCCAAAACGATCAGGATGTGCAGCCACCAGGAAACGTAAAAATGGGTGTGAACAACAGAGGCGGTCATTCCTGACACCTTCAATATATTTCCTAAAAAGACCCCCAGAAAAGACAAACGTTCTGTTCCGGGATTGAAAGCGATTGAGAAGATCTCAAAGTACAGATAGCTTAATGTGACAACCGTAATTAGAAAATAGATAATAAAGGAATCCATGGGAGTGGTCTGATAGGCCTTTGGCCGGATAATGAATCTTCTTA
>CBDVEQ010000061.1:0-12579 GCA_965373045.1 uncultured bacterium
TTCTTGAGAATGAGATATTAAAAATCCATACGAAATTGAGAAAGGACGGGAAGAAACCGGGGCGTCAAAAATTTCCTTTCAGAGATCCCAACAAACTTTTCCCGCCGACTATAGGTGCTAAAAAAAACAATCAGGCTGATGAGCTTGAGGAACTACGCAGGAAAGTGACTGAGGCCAAAATGTCTCAGGATGCCGAAGAAAAAGCAATCAAAGAAATTGAGCGGATGGAAACCATGCCGCCCATGTCTGCAGAGGCAACGGTATGCCGCAACTTTTTGGACTGGTTGATTTCCATGCCATGGAGTAAAAAATCCAGGGAAAAACGCCAACTCAAAGATGCGGATAAGATTCTGAATGAGGACCATTACGGTTTAGAAAAAGTAAAGGAAAGGATTCTGGAATATCTTTCCATACGGCAGCTTGTGAAGAATCCAAAAGGCGTCGTTTTGGGTTTTGTCGGACCTCCGGGAGTCGGGAAAAGCTCCCTGGGACGTTCCATTGCCAGAGCAACAGGTCGAAAATTTGTTCGTCTTTCACTCGGAGGTGTTCGTGATGAGGCTGAAATCAGGGGACATCGCCGAACTTATATCGGCGCATATCCTGGACGAATTATCCAGATGATCAAAAAAGCCGGTACTAAGAACCCGGTTTTTATGCTGGATGAGGTCGATAAGATGAGCGTAGATTTCAGAGGCGATCCGACTGCCGCCCTTATGGAAGTTCTCGATCCCGAACAAAACAATGCTTTTCTTGACCATTACCTGGATACGGAATTTGACCTGTCCAATGTGATGTTCCTTGTGACAGCCAATATTCTTGAACCGATTCCAAGGCCTTTGATAGACCGGATGGAGATCATTCATCTCCCGGGATATACTGAGGAAGAAAAGCTGCAGATCGCAAAAAAGTTCCTGATCCCCAAACAGATGAAAGAACACGGTCTGAAAATGGAAAATTTTCGTCTTTCCGACAATACCATCAAAAAGATCATCCGTGAATATACACGCGAAGCTGGAGTACGGAATCTGGAGAGAGAGATCACATCCATTTGCCGTAAGATGGTGAAAAAAGTTGTCACAAAAAGTAAAGATTACAAAGAATCCATCACAGTCAAAAAACTGGAAAAATATCTCGGAATTCCCCGTTTTCGCAGAGCTGCCATCAACCAGGAAAACGAGATCGGTGCAGCTATAGGAATGGCCTGGACGGAATTCGGAGGAGAACTTTTGACTTTTGAAGTAACTAAATATCATGGGAAAAGCAATTTTACCCTGACCGGCCAGCTTGGAGATATAATGCAGGAATCAGCACAGGCCGCTTTCAGTTATGTTAAAAGCAAGCTTTGTGAGCTTAATATAAGCGAAGATGTGTATAAAAATTTCGATATTCACATTCACGTCCCTGAAGGAGCAACGCCCAAGGAAGGACCATCTGCCGGTATAACCATCGCAACTTCTATTCTTTCCCTGTTTTTAAGCATTCCGGTCAATCGTAAGATCGCCATGAGCGGTGAAATTACGTTAAAAGGCAAAGTATTACCTATCGGGGGTATAAAAGAAAAGCTTCTGGCAGCTCACAGGGAAGGCTTCCGGAGCGCAATTCTTCCTGCTGAGAATAAACCTGATCTCAAGGACGTTCCAAAAAACATTAAAGAAGGTATGACCATTCATTTTGTGGAAAATATGAATGAAGTCCTGAAGATCGCCCTTGTAAAGCCTGTTACGGATTATGAAAAAAAAGATCAGTATCAAGAGTCCTTATCAGAGGACTCTAATAAGGAAAGGGAAGAAGAAGATCCCCGGAAACCTCCTTTAACTCAAATAAATTAAATATATTATCGATATTTCCAACAATAAAAGAGGTGTTTTATGAAAGAGTACAATTTAGTTGAACTTGAAGAATTGAAACTGAAAGATCTTTTAGTCTTGGCCAAAGAGATCGAACTTCCTAAAGATGAGATAGATCCGAAAAACAAACAAAATTTCCTGTTTAAAATTCTGGAGGCCCAAGCAAAAAAGAACGGACTTCTGTTTTCTGAGGGAGTTCTGGAATGTCTTGATGATGGATTCGGTTTTCTCAGGGCTCCGGAATTCAGTTATCTCCCAAGCCCGGATGATATTTATGTATCACCTTCCCAGATAAGAAAATTCCAGTTGAGAACCGGAGATACAATATCCGGTATCGTTAGGCCGCCAAAAAACGGAGAAAAGTATTTTGCTCTGATCAAAATTGAAGCTATCAATTTTACACACCCGGATATCATCATAAAAAATCGCCGGAACATTCACTTTAAAAATCTAACGCCGCTTTATCCCTATGAAAAGTTCATGCTTGAAGACGGGAATCCAAAAAATTTCGACGCGCGTATTATGGATATGCTGACTCCCATAGGAAAAGGACAGAGAGGATTGATCGTATCGCCGCCCAGAGCTGGAAAAACCACTCTTTTAAAAACAATCGCTCATTCTATTGAAAAAAACCACCCTGAAGTAGTTCTTATCGTCCTGCTCGTAGCAGAACGCCCTGAAGAAGTTACGGACTTCCAGCGAAGTATCAACGGCGAGGTCGTGGCATCAACTTTTGATGAACCACCCGGTAGAAACGCTCAAGTCGCAAATATTGTCCTTGAAAAATCCAAACGGCTGGTAGAACTCAAGAGAGATGTAGTTATCCTCTTAGACAGCGTTACAAGGCTTGCAAGGGCCCATAATGCGATCACTCCGCCTTCTGGAAAGGTATTATCCGGTGGGATTGATGCAAATGCTCTTCATAAGCCTAAGAAATTTTTTGGCTCCGCCAGAAAAATCGAAGAAGGCGGCAGCTTGACCATCATTGCAACTGCGCTTGTTGATACAGGAAGTCGAATGGATGAAGTGATCTTTGAAGAATTCAAGGGTACAGGAAATTTGGAGATTAACCTTGACCGGAGGCTGGTCGATAAGAGGTTGTTTCCTGCAATGGACATCAACAGATCCGCGACACGAAAAGAAGAGCTGTTGATCTCTAAAGAAGACTTGAACAGGATCTGGATCCTGAGAAAAGTTCTCAGCCAGCTTTCTGAAGTGGATGCAATGGAACTTCTCAAAGATAAAATTTCACGCCACAAATCAAATGCCGACTTTCTTGATGCTATGAGTAAAGGGTAATCACGAAAATAAAATAATTATTTTTCACGTCTTTTTTTTATCGTACTGCTTCCGATTTTTTCCAGAAGCGGCAGCAGTAAAAAATAAAATTTCGGATACGCCATACCGACCCGGCAGAAAATTCCCATTCCGGATGGAATCAGTATTTCTGCCTTATTTTTATGCACAGCCTTAATTATTCCTTTAGCAACTTTCTCCGGTTCGAGAGGTTTTCCGATAAAAGAAAGAACAGCCTCGTCATACAGCAATTCATAAGCAAGCTGTGGAGTGTTCACAGAATCAGGGCAAACCAGAGCTATTCCTACAGGAGATCTTCGAAGTTCGGCATAAAGAGAAAGAGAATATCCTCTAATGGCAGCTTTTGTTGCGCTGTAAACCGCTTCTCCCGGCATTGGGACAATACCTCCCAATGAAGAGATATTGATGATCTTGCCTGAATTATGTTCTTTCATAAGAGGCAAAACTGCCCGGCATCCATTGACTGTTCCTATGAAATTGACTGATATCTGCTGGAGGACTTTATCAATAGCAAGTTTTTCTGCTGCTCCCGGATGAACAACACCTGCATTGTTTACGAGAATATCGACTTTTCCATATTTTTGTCTGACAATTTCTATGAGCGAATGCCAGGATGAAGGATCTGTGACATCATGTTCAACGATTTTGATTTCTGCTCCCGAGCCCTTTAAGGTATCTTCCAATTCTTCTAATTCTTTTTTTCGAATATCGGTTAAGACTAATTTGGCTCCATGTTCGGCAAAAAGTTTCGCTGTTGCTGAACCTATGCCTCCGGCTGCTCCTGTAATAATCGTCACTTTTTCCTTAAGCATTTTGAATTCTCCTGAGCATGTCCAAAATAAGTAAGTTTAAACTATCAAATCTTAACTATTAGTGCAATTGCAAAAAAGGCCAAAAGCTGAAAGCAACTTAGCCCAAAGAAAAAAAGTCCATAGAAGTTTGTAGAAGTCTATTGGAGTCTATCGAAGTCTATAGGAATCAATTCTTTTCACTCGAATCCTCGATCCCTTGAATCCTTGAACCCTCTCTTTCTATCTTTTCTCGCCGGCGAGTGAAACGAGATAAACTGGACAAAATAACCCCTCCGTAGTATGAAAGATTACAGATTTAAATATTCTTAACAGTTCATGAGAAATCTAAGATCATATGGAAAAGCCCCTTTTGAAATCGCCGTTATTCATGGAGGCCCCGGAGCGCCAGGTTATATGGCTCCGGTTGCACTGGAACTCTCCAGCTGTATGGGTGTTTTAGAACCGCTTCAAACAAAATCATCCCTCGAAGGACAGATCCAGGAATTACATGATGTTTTAATAAACAATGCCAACCTTCCCGTTAAATTGATCGGTTCCTCATGGGGAGCATGGCTCAGTTTCATATTTACTGCGGAATATCCCTCGTTCGTAAAAAAGTTGATACTTATCGGAAGCGGCCCCTTTGAAGAGAAATATTCTTTAAATATTTTAAAGACCAGATTAGAGCGTTTAAGTGAAAAAGAAAGAAGAGAAGCCCTGTTTTTTATGACAGCCCTGGAGGAACTCAATAATGATCAGGATAAAAACACAATTCTGGATCAACTTGGAAATCTGTTTACTAAAGCTGACGCCTATGATCCCTTGACACTAAACACCTCGGATTTGGAAGTGCAGTTCCATATCTATCAAAGTGTTTGGAGCGATGCCGCAAATCTCAGACAAAGTGGAGAACTTTTGAAACTCGGAAAACAGATTCAATGCCCGGTCCTGGCGATTCACGGCGACTATGATCCTCATCCGGCGGAAGGAGTTCAAAAACCCCTTTCCACTGTTCTGGAACACTTTCAATTTATACTGCTCAAAAACTGTGGTCATCTGCCCTGGATTGAAAGGGAAGCGAGAGATAAATTCTACAAAATACTTAAAAAAGAACTGAGGATGCCATTATAATGAAAATGGTTTATAAGCTGACGATTTTGTCCCTGCTTGGGCTGTTAATTTTTTTAACCGGATGTAGTACAAGGAAGAAGATCAAGCCTTATCCTTCAGAGGCCCAAATACAAGGAGAACTGAAACCCTTGGGATATTCAATCCAGGTCGGTGCTTATTCAAAAGTGGAAAATGCCTTGCGAATGACTAATATTCTTCTGGAACATGGGATTGAGGCCTATTATTTCCGCCATAAGTCCGGTCTTTATAAGGTCCGGTTCGGGGAATTCACATTTCGAACTAAAGCCGAGGAAAAAGCAAAGAGCCTAATTTCCAGAAACATTATCCCGGAGTTTTTCATTATAGATCCATCTATATCGTCTCTTTCTGCGATCCCATTATCCAGCCGGGAAGCTTTACGCAAAAACCTTGTGGAAACTGCAATAAACTATCATGGACTTCCATACTGTTGGGGAGGCACTTCTCCTGATGTTGGGTTTGACTGCAGCGGACTGGCTGTGGCTGTTTACCGCTTGAACGGACTTGCTCTTCCACGCACTTGTCGCGAACAGTATGCATCGGGGATCCCCGTCTCAAAAAATAATATTCAGTCAGGTGATCTTGTTTTTTTTACAAAATCAGGGGGAAAAAATATTTCCCATGTTGGAATATATGTCGGAAATGGGAAATTCATTCATGCCTCTGCCCGTAATAGGAAAATCCGTACAGATTCCCTAAACTATTCCTATTACCGCACACACTTTGTTGGAGCACGTAGATATATCCGTTAAAATTCCTCCGTCAATTGACCTCTAGAATTTTCTATGATAGAAATAATCATTAATTTATGTTTACATACATAATCTGAATAAAGCAGGATAAATCAATGAATGGAGGTATAAATCATGAAAAAAGCGGCATTTTGTCTTAGTTTATTAATACTTTTTGTTTTGATCATGCAACCGGCAACGGCCAATGAAGCACGTTTACTACGGCAGCCGGCCATAAGCAAGGATCATGTATCCTTTGTTTATGCCAATGACATCTGGATAGTTTCACGCTCCGGAGGTAACGCACGCAGATTGACTACACATCCTGGAACTGAATCAAATCCAGTGTTCTCACCCGATGGGAAATATATCGCCTTTTCAGGCCAGTACGACGGTAATACCGATATCTTTATCATTCCTTCGAATGGAGGTGAACCCAAACGTTTAACCTTTCATCCTTACCCGGATATAGTCAGAGGTTGGACACCTGACAGTCAAAAAGTCTTATTTGCCTCAGGCCGGATATCTGCACCGGTTCCTTATTCCAAACTGTGGACGATATCTATAAAAGGCGGGATGCCGGACCAGCTCCCTATGCCCATGGCTAATAAAGGTATTTATTCGCCGGACGGGAAACGCATGGCTTATGTACGTTTATCAGAAGCCTTCAACGCATGGCGTCATTACCGGGGGGGGCGGACAACAGCAGTATGGTTGTTTGATATGGATGATTATGAAATTGAAAAGGTCCCTCGTAAAAACAGTAATGACACTGATCCCATGTGGATTGGAGACTATGTGTACTTTATTTCCGACCGCAACCATACTATGAACCTGTTTTCCTATGATACGGGCGGCAAACAGGTCAAACAGCTCACTTTCCATGAGGATTACGATATTAAGAATACGAGTGCAGGAGCCGGTGTTATTGTATATGAACAAGCAGGATATTTACACATTTTTGATCCAAAAAGCGAAGAATCAGCCAGGTTGAGTGTCGAGATCCGAGGCGATCTTCCAGGTCTCAGGACTCATTTTGCCAATGTTTCTAAGCTAATAACCAGCGGTGATATCTCTGCTACAGGTAAACGTGTTGTAATTGAAGCCCGGGGCGATATATTCACTGTGCCATCAAAAAAAGGAGACTATCGAAATCTTACAATGACCTCTGGCGCAAACGATCGTTTTCCCACATGGTCACCAGACGGAAAAAAGATCGCCTGGTTTTCTGACAAAAGCGGTGAATATAGCCTGATGATCATCGATCAGAAAGGTATCGATCCCGTACACAGCATTGTCCTAAAAAACCCTTCATTTTACTATGCTCCGGTTTGGTCACCGGATTCAAAAAAGATCGCTTTCGCTGATAAAAAACTCAACCTAGGGTACCTTGACCTTGAGTCGGAAAATATTGTTAGGATCGACAAGGATACTTACGACCATCCCCAGCGTTCCCTAGATCATATATGGGCCCCGGATTCCAAATGGATCGTCTATTCTAAACGCCTTAAAAACCACATGCATGCGATCTTTGCATATTCTCTCGATGAAGGAAAATCCTGTCAGCTTACTGACGGGCTTTCAGATGCTGTCTCTCCGGCCTTTGACAAAAGCGGCAAGTATCTCTATTTTCTGGCCAGCACAAATTTTGCCCTCAATACAGGATGGCTTGATATGACCTCTTACGAGCGTCCTTTTACTCGAGGTGTTTATTTGATGGTACTCAATTCCGAGGACCCTTCGCCTCTGCTTCCGGAAAGCGATGAAGAAGAAGTTAAAAAGAAAGAAAAAAAAGAAGAAAACAAAAAGGACATCGATAAAAAAGCTGCTGCCAAAGATGAACAAAAAAAACCAAAGGTCAAGATCGATATAAAAGGTCTGGACCAACGAATCCTTGACATGAACATACCGGTCCGCAGATACAGCAGGCTCAAGGCCGCTGGAGAAAATGTGTTCTTCTACCAGGAGATTATTCCCAATAAGCCCGGCTACATCCTTCATCGTCATGATCTGAAAGCTAGAGAATCCAAGCCATTCATGTCCGTTATTTTAGACTACACCCTTTCGGCTGACGGTAAAAAGCTTCTTTACCGGGCCTCGGGCGGTATTATGGGTATCATCGATACTAAAGGTAAGCATAAAGTCGGGGATGGCAAGATAAATACTTCCCAGATTCAGATGAAGGTCAACCCTCTTGCTGAATGGAGCCAGATCTATCGCGAAGCATGGCGTATCAACAGGGATTTCCTGTATGACGCTCAAATGCACGGGGCGGATTGGGAAGCGATGTATAAAAAATATAAACCTTTTCTTAAGCATGTGGCTCACCGTTCCGACCTGAGCTACATACTGACCAACCTGATCGGCGAACTCACTATCGGTCATTCCTGGGCCGGAGGCGGGGATGTACCCCGCGTATCCACTGTGCCAATCGGGCTTTTAGGCGCTGATTATGACATCGACAGCGGCTATTTCCGGATCAAAAAGATCTACAATGGAGAGAACTGGAACCCGGGACTGAGAGCACCCCTGACCGCTCCAGGGCTTAAAGTAAAGGAAGGTGATTACATCCTTGAAGTCAACGGGATTGCGGTTAAACCAACCACAAACCTGTACAGCGCCTTTCAAGCTACTGCCAAAAAGCAGATCTCTTTGCGTATGAACAGTAAACCCACCAGAAAAGGTTCGAAACTAATAACCGTCATCCCTGTAGGCAATGAAAGAGCATTAAGGGCCCGGTCCTGGATCGAAGACAACCGACGCATGGTAGATAATATGTCAGACGGCCGGTTGGCATATGTTTATCTCCCAAATACTTCTGGTTCCGGTTACACAAACTTCAATCGCTATTACTTTACTCAACAGCATAAACAGGGGGCGATCATTGACGAGAGGTTTAATGGTGGTGGTTCTGTAGCCGATTATTTTGTGGATCTTATGTCCCGGCCCCTGATGAATTACTGGGCCACCAGGGACGGCCAGGAATTTACCACTCCTGCTGCTCAGATCTTCGGTCCAAAGGTAATGATAATAAACGAATTTGCCGGTTCCGGCGGAGATGCCCTGCCTTATTATTTTCGCTTCCGCAAGATCGGTCCTCTGGTCGGTAAACGTACGTGGGGAGGCCTGGTAGGCCACCACGGAGGTGTGAGGCTGATCGACGGAGGATCTATCTCTTCTCCCAACCTGGCATTCTACAATATCAATGGCAACTGGGATGTTGAGAATATCGGAGTTGCACCTGACATTGAAGTGGAGATGACACCGGCTGCCTTGATCCAGGGGCAGGATCCGCAGCTAGAAAGGGCGGTGGAAGAAGCAATGAAGCTCCTTGAAAAGAGTTCTTTCAAGCATACCCCACGCCCAAAGCCGATCGATCGCGTTTCGAAGAAGAAGTAAAATCAACAGTAGGAGAGCAGTTATGAGATACAAAATCAAATCCCTTTACACAATTAAAGTAATTGCATTGATGTTTATTGTTTTGGGATCTATGACCCAGATCGCAGCAGCACAGAAAAATGTTACAACACCTGAAGAATTTTTCGGATTCAGGCTAGGAAGTGACAGAAAGATTGCACGTTGGGACAAGATAATTGATTACTTCAATCTCCTGGAGAAGCAAAGCGAAAAGCTTAAAGTAATAAATATGGGGCCATCCACTATGGGGAACCCTTTTCTTCTTGTTTTTGTTTCCTCTCCTGAGAACCTGGCAAATATGGAACGGCTCAGCGAAGTAAATGCCAGGATCAGTGACCCGCGAGGAATCACAGAGTCAGATATCAAAAAACTGATTAAGGAAGGCAAAGCAGTCATATGCCAATCTATGAGCCTTCATGCCACAGAGATCGGAGGCACTCAGATGGCGCCTGAGCTGACCTATGACCTTATAACCCGGGACGATAAGGAGACACAGCGCATCCTGAACAATGTGGTCTTTTGTATGATACCCTGCTTTAATCCGGACGGTCAGATCATGGTTACTGACTGGTACAACAAAACCCTTGGTACAGAGTACGAGGGCGCTGGTCTTCCATGGCTCTATCACAAGTATGTCGGTCACGACAACAACCGGGACGGAGACTTTCTCAACATGATCGAATCGGTCTATGCAGCCAAGATCATGTACAGAGACTGGATTCCCCAGGCCTACATCGATCATCACCATATGGGAAGTTACGGGGCCCGGTTCTACGTTCCTCCTTACTGTGAGCCAATACGTCCCTATGCCGACCCTCTCATCTGGCGTGAAATCAGCTGGTACGGCGCTCACATCGCCTACAAACTTGAAGAAAATGAAAAAGCCGGCATTCTTAACAATGCCCAATTTTCAGGATGGGGCCATTTTGGATGGCACTGGATCACTCTTTTTCACAACATTGCCGGAATGCTTACAGAATCAGCCAGTACAAAATTAGCGACACCCATCTACATTCATCCTGAACAGCTCAGAGGTGGAGCCCGGCAGTTTCCTGATTACGAAGCCCAGACCACTTTCCCTAATCCTTGGCCGGGAGGTTGGTGGAGACCCAGGGATATCGTAGAGCAGAAAAAGATTTCCGCCTGGGCTCTTCTGGATCTGGCAGCCCGGAACAAGGAGACCGTGCTCTGGAACGCTTATCTGAAAGCGAAACGTCAAACAGAAAGGGGAGCGCAGGGAAAACCAAAAGCTTATGTGATCCCAAATAATCAGCATGATCCTCTGACTGCAAAAAAGATGATAAATACTCTGCTTTTGTCAGGTATCGAGATAAAACAATCTCGGACTGCACTAAACGTTAATGGTATAACTTACCCGGAAGGCTCTTTTGTTATCTCTCTGGAACAGCCAAAGATGGGGCTTATCCGAAACCTGCTTGGGCGAACTATCTATCCGGACAACGCGTGGACTCGAGCAGATGATGGTTCTCCAGTACGGCCTTATGATCTGGCAACTCATACCATGAACGAGTTCATGGGCGTACGTGTCGATCCGATCGATGAAGCGGCAGGCGGTGATTTAGAAAAACTCGCAGGTCCAGTTCCTGTTGTGGGAAATGTCGAGGCTGGTGGTTCGAGATATGTATTAGACGGCAGGCTGAATGCCAGCTTTAAAGCTGTAAATCTCCTGTTTAAGAATGGGATAACAGTCCTTCGTGTTGATAAACCGGTCCCAGGCCTCAGCCCTGGCGACTTCATCGTCTATAAAGGGCCAAACGCTGTCGTCAGAGATATTGCAGAACAGACCGGCGTTGATTTTCTAGCTCTGGAAAGCAATATAAATGTTGGGGAAGAATGGACTCATAAGATCATGAAACCCCGTATCGGTATGTATCAGCGCTACTGGGGTGGAAACATGGATGAGGGTTGGACCCGATTTGTCCTGGAGCAGTTTTCCTTTCCGTACATTTCGTTGAAGGATACAGAGATCAAGAAAGGAGACCTGATCAAAACTTATGACGTGATCATCCTGCCAAGTGATTCGACCGGCATGATCATGGGCCAGCTCACAGGCAGATACCGGCGCTATTTATCATCGGTTCCTCCTGAATACCAAAGCGGTATCGGCCAAAAAGGAGTTAAAGCGCTGAAGACATTTGTAGAAGAAGGAGGAACATTGGTCACACTCGGAGAGGCGTGTGACTTTGGGATCGAAAAGTTTGGATTAAGCGTCAACAATACAATGGACAATTTAAGCTCTAAAGAATTTTTCTGCCCGGGTTCGACTATCAAGGTGAAATTCGACAACCAACATCCCCTGGCCTATGGAATGCCTTCAGAAGGTCTTGTCCTATATCGGTCCAGCCCAGCTTTTGCTATTACTCCAAGTCAGCATAATGAAAGATATGAAACCGTTGTCCGTTACCAAAACAGGGACCTGCTTCAGAGCGGATGGCTCATCGGAGAAAAACATCTGGCCAACCTTGCTGCTATGGTCAATGCCAAATACGGCAAAGGACAAGTAGTACTTATCGGTTTCCGGACCCAGCACCGCAGCCAGACTCACGGCACATACAAATTACTTTTTAATGCATTGTTGCGCTGATAATTATAGTACTTCTCCCGATGAGCTTTGTTTTACATGATAGCCCGCTCTCTTATACACACTAGAATTTAAAGCATATAAAGTGTTTGACTTGGTTTTGCCGAATTTTATATCCTATTGCCGAAGGGAATTAAACGATGAAGTGCCCGAAGTGCAATTCTGACAATCCAGATACTCAGAGCTTCTGTGGTGAATGCGGGGCTCGGCTATACCTCTCTGATGATGCCCAAGTATCCTTCACAAAAACCCTGGAAACTCCCAGAGAAGAACTTACTAGGGGAACTCTGTTCGCAAACAGATATGAAATCATTGAAGAGCTCGGTAAGGGAGGCATGGGAAAGGTTTACCGGGTAGAAGATACAAAGATACATGAAGAAGTAGCCTTAAAACTCATAAAACCAGAGATTGCTTCTGATAAGAAGACCATTGATCGATTCAACAATGAGTTGAAGTTAGCTAGAAAGATCAGACATAAGAATGTCTGTGGAATGTTCGATCTGGGAGAACATGAAGGTGTTCATTTCATCACCATGGAATACGTCCCTGGTGGAGATTTAAAGAAATTTATTAGAAGAGTAGGCCAACTACCTTCAGGAAAGGCCATCTCCATTGCTAAACAGATTTGTGATGGATTATCCGAAGCCCACAGCCTGGGGATAGTCCACCGTGATCTAAAGCCCAGCAACATCTTCCTGCTCGACGGGCACGAGGGCTTCCAGGTG
>CBDVEQ010000062.1:0-12550 GCA_965373045.1 uncultured bacterium
AAAGCGCAACTTTCATTTGTTTTCCTCCTTTTTCACTCCAATATCACTGCGGTACAACATTCCTTCAAAAGAAATCAGGGGGAGTGTTTCGTATATTTTAGTCATGGTTTCAGTCAGGGTGTTTTCAGAAGCGCATACATTCAGTACGCGACCCCCATTGGTATAGGTTTCTCCTTCCCGTAACTTTGTCCCCGCATGAAATATAGTTATACCGGGAATGTCCATGACGTTCTTTAATCCCTTGATCACGAAACCTTTTTGATATTGGCCCGGGTATCCGTCAGAGGCAATGACAACACAACCGGAAGTCTTCTGGCTCCATTTTGCCTCGAGTTGGGAAAGGTTTTCCTCTACAGAGCCCATAAGAAGATCAACCAGGTCGCTTTCCAGCCTGAGCATCTGAGGCTGGGTTTCAGGATCTCCAAAACGGCAGTTATATTCCAGTACCTTGGGACCCTGATCTGTCAGCATCAACCCGACATACAAAACACCTTTGTACTTTTTGCCTTCCTCCAGAAGCCATTTAATGGTGGGAATTACGATCGTCTGCATAACCTTATCGAACAGACGCCTGTCCGTATAAGGAGAGGGAGAGATGGCACCCATGCCTCCGGTATTCGGGCCCTTGTCCCCATCATAAACGGCTTTGTGGTCCATAGTTGTTACAAGGGGAACAACCACAGCGCCATCTGTAATCACAATGAAGGAAACCTCTTTCCCCCGCAGAAATTCTTCTATCAAAACCCTGTTTCCAGCTTCGCCAAATATTCTCTCGGTCATGATCTCGTCTATAGTCTTTTCGGCCGAAGACATATTCTTACAGATAATTACCCCTTTTCCGGCTGCAAGACCATCTGCTTTGATAACCACAGGGAAAGAAAATCTTCCTGATGAAAGCATTTTTTTTGCCTGGTCAGGGCTCTCCACTACCTCGAAATCGCCTGTAGGGATCTTATACATTTTCATAAACTGTTTGGCAAAGATCTTGCTGCCTTCCAGTTCAGCAGCGTTTTTTCTCGGGCCGAAGACTTTCAATTTCATTTTCTCGAACTCATCAACAATCCCCAGCGTCAAAGGGACTTCGGGCCCAACAACAGTCAGATCGATTCCTTCTTTGAACGCAAACTCCAGGAGAGCAGGAATATTCTCCGGGGAAATGTCTACATTCTCAGCGACAGCCATTGTTCCGGGATTTCCAGGGGAGCAAAATATTTTTTTCACACGCGGGCTTTGAGAAATCTTCCACGCAAGTGCATGCTCTCTGCCTCCAGATCCTATCACAAGTACTTTCATATTCGTTGTCCATTTAAATATTCCAGATTTTCTTGAAACATCTCAGCAAACTTCGGATAAGGAATTGCTGATCTGATCACTCTGGCTGCAAGAGGAACAGCCTTCTCCGGAGGCAGGCAATAAAACATGTTAAGAAAGTTCTGGCGGTATTTTTTTACTTCGTCTTTGACGGACTTGTTTTCTTTGAGCACATCCGCGATCAGCCCTGACAGTGTATCAAAATCTTTTTCCTTCATCCCGAACCGGGTCATTTCCTGCACACCCGTCCGGATACCGCTTGGCTCCAGAAAAGTCTCGTCGTCAGGAAGTGCCTGATAATTGGTCACAATATTGTTCTCTTCCAGCCTGCGGGCAATATCCATACCATTGCCATATTCCTGGACCCTGATAAGCACCTGGTGGGTCTCGGTAAACCCATCCGCTTCATCCCCTTCCACTGGGATCCCTTTATCTTTTAATGCCCGGGCAAAGGCTTTAGCGTTGCTTCGCACCTGTGTCTGATAATCGTCCTTGAACTCATTCATCTCATAGGAGGCCATCAGGAGTCCGAGCAGGGTTCCTAAATGATGATTGCTGGTCGATCCTGGAAACGTACGCCCCTTGATATCCAGCCAGAGCTTCCGTATGGGAGTCCCTTTCGGGAAATTTCCAACCACAAGGCCTCGCTGGGGCCCAAAAAATGTTTTATGCGTGCTTCCGGTAACCAGATTCACTCCCTCGGCAAGAGGGGCTTGAAAGGCTCCGTACAGGCCAAGAACATGGGCCATATCAAACATGATGACCGGGGGTTTTTCCCAATCCTTGACAATATCCGCCACAAATTCGACTGGCTCTCTGTAAATAAACATGCTTTTCCCGAAAATAATCAGATCCGGTCTGTGCTTTTCCAGCAGTTCTCCCAGTCTACCGATGTCGGGCTTGTAGGGATTGTCCCTGGAAACCGGAAAATTGATCACATGCTCCCTTCCTGTGGCAGGATCTTCAGCTACATAATTGAACAGAGCCCCCATTGGCTGGGAGCTGAGATGGCCTCCCTTGGTCAGGTCATTGTTCATAACCAGGCTCATCTTACGGGACGGCTGGCCTTCAGGCCTGTTTCTATTCAGAAACTTAACCATGGCTTTGAAGACAACCTCATTGGCCATCTGCCCGCTGATGGTGCGTAATTCCACTTCCGAACATCCAAAAAAATCTCTCAGCTCTTTTCTGGCTTCTATTTCGACATCCTTGATAAAATCAATTCCCTGATAGAAGTATATCTCTTCGCCCTTCATTGTCCTGTGCTCCGCATACCTCCCTGCCGGGTCGGATATCTCGCACATCTTAACCAGGAGGGAAGGAGTGGACTCAGACGGAATGAGGTTAAAAGATTCCTTCTGCCTCCATGTATTGTTTGTCTCTATCCTTTGAAACAAAGATTGAATTTTTTCTTCAAATTTAGACATTGCCTTCACTCCTCTTTATAATTTGAAATGTTTATTTTCAATGTCCTTGATCTTCTGAAGCCGGTCACCGTGCCGGCCAGATTCAAAAGAGCCCTCCAGCCAGGTATCCACAACCGGCAAAGCCTCATCAATGGGAAGTATCCTTCCCCCCAGGGTGAGACAGTTTGAATTATTGTGACTGCGGCTCATCTCCGCCATATAAGCATCCATGCATGGTGTAGCCCGTATTCCCTTAAACTTATTAGCAACAATACCCATACCCAGCCCGGTTCCACAGACCAGGATAGCCCTATCACATTCCCCTTTCAAAACAGCTTCCACGGCCCTGACCGCAAAATCCACATAGTCCACACTCTCTTCGGAGAAGCATCCATAGTCCTGATAAACAACACCTTTTTCCGAGAGGTGTTTGACAACCCCGGCCTTTAACACGTAACCGGCATGGTCCGATGCAATGGCAATTTTCATATTTCCTCCCCCTGAATATTTCTTGTAACTACTTTTTTTTGATCAGCTCTTCAGCCTCGGGCATTACTTCTATAGCTCTCAGCACGACAGGATCAGTTTTTCTGTAAACGTGATAACCTTCCTGGATGTCCCAGATGTTCCCAAAAAGTTCTCTTTCCAGCTCTCTTTTGATCTCCTCCTCAGCTTCCGCAAACCGGCCGCGATCAAAATCGATCTTCTCTTTTAAAAGATAGAGCTTAAAATCTTCCAGCAGCCTGGAATCCGCAGAGAAAGAACTATCAAAAAGTGTCTTTCCCTCAGGAAGGGATTCATCTGAATTGATTTCCCCGGGAAGGATGTATTCTTGCGCCAGTGGGGTCTCCTTATCCTTAAACTTTCTGCCGTATCTGAAAAAAGCTCCTTCAAAAAGAAGCTTTACAGTTTGAGGTTTGTATCGGAATATCACTTCATAATCAGGACTGATACCACCCTGCCCCAGGACCTTACGCCCCCCAGATGTATAGCGGACCTCCCGGGCTTCTTCCGGTTTTTCCGTTCGATACAGATAGTAGTCTTCAAATCGGCTGTAGTCTCTCTGAATGGATACTCCGCTTGGCGTGTAATACCTGGCAGTTGTCAGAGCAAGTGCAGCATTCGGGGCCAACGGAAAAACCGTCTGAACCAAACCCTTGCCCCAGGAATCTTCGCCGATGATCAATCCCCTGTCATTGTCCCTGATCGCACCACTGACGATCTCCGGAGCGCTGGCCGTGCCCTGGTTGATCAGGATCACCAGAGGAATATCTTCAAACTGTCTGTTGCGGCGCGCATGAAATTCCCTGTTGTAATAGGAATCCCTTCCCTTGATGGATACGATCATTTTCCCTTTAGAAAGGAACTCATCCGAAAGCATAACGGATTGTCCGAAGGTGCCGCCTCCATTTCCTCTGAAATCCAGAATAAGCTTCCGCATACCCTGCTTACGGAGAGAGTTCATTTTCTCTTCAAACTCTTCTATGGTGTTTTCTGCAAAATTCCGAATAAAAATATAACCGACATCTTCGGTAAGCATGAATGCATAAGGAACACTGTAAAGGGGGATCTCTTCGCGGACGATATTCAACTCGAGAGGGTTATCCAAACCTTCACGCACGATCGTTATATTGACCCTGGTTCCTTTTTTCCCCCGCAACTTCAGCATAGCATCAAAACTGGAAATGAATTTAGTGCTTTCTCCATTGATGCGCGAAATAACATCCCCTGCTCGTATTCCCAGCCGATACGCTGGTGTGCCTTCAATAGGAGAGATCACTACCAGGCGGGTTTCATGCTTTTGGATCAATATCCCCAATCCTGAATATTTCCCTTTGTACTCTTCCTGCATCAAAGTCAAACGCCGCGGATCAAGAAAATAGGAATGAGGGTCCAGGGTTTTCAGCATACCTTTTATAGAGGAAAAGGCAATGCTTTCAGGATCGACCGCTTTAAAGTAGTGCTTTTCGATCAGCGTGATGATAGAAGACATTTTGTCGACGGAACGTTTCCAATCGTCCTCAACCCGAGCCGGTAAAACCAAAAGGACGGATAGAAGTGAAACAAATGTTATGATTTTCTTTTTCATGATTATCTCGGATGTTTAATGTTAACAAACACAGGGAAAGAAATCCAGCCTGAACACCGCTTTCCTGGCTTTTCACGGTTGACATCGATCAGAGGAAAAGCTATATTTTCCATGCTGAAAGAAACTTGGTTATCCAAAAAACGGCGGAAGAATAATAACATGTTTGGAAGCATTGGTTTTCCTGAATTACTCGCGATCATGGCGATCGCACTGCTTGTATTCGGCCCAAAAAAACTTCCGGAAGTAGGACGATCTCTCGGCCGAGCTCTACGCGAATTCCGTAAAACATCCGACGAGATCAAGGGGAAGATCGAGGAAGAGATACAAGCCTCAGAACTGAAGGATCTTCACGAAGAAATTAAAAAGGACATAGATGAAAAGGGGGAAGGTTATTAAATCTCCTGACGAGATGACCTTCCTAGAACATCTCGAAGATCTCCGGAAACGGATTTTTTATTCTATTATTATCGTTATCGCCGCTGTTATTCCTGCCTGGATATTCAGTAAAGACATTTATAATATTATTGCAATACCGGTCACTAAATACCTTCCTGAAGGGACAAAACTGGCCTTTACGACACTCTCCGATCCATTTTTTGTGTATATCAATGTTTCTTTTTTGTCAGAAATTTTTTTCACATCTCCATTTCTTTTTATTCAATTCTGGTATTTTGTCGCACCCGGCATATACAAGAAGGAAAAAAAGTTCGTTATCCCATTTGTTCTTTTCACAACCCTTTTTTTCTCAATGGGAGCGTTTTTCGGCTTTTATGTTGTATTCCCCTTTGCATGCCGTTTTTTTCTTGGCATCGGTTCTAACTTTCAACCCGTGATCACAGTCAATACGTATCTCACCCTGGCTCTTCGCGTCCTGATAGGCATCGCACTGGTTTTTGAGCTGCCAACTCTTGTTTTTTTCATGGCCCGCATGGGAGTCATCACTGCCCGGTTCATGGTCAAAAATTTTAAATATGCGATCCTTATCACTTTTATCATCGCAGCGATCATTACGCCGACTCCGGATATGGTTGTACAGACGGTCGTCGCCCTTCCCATGCTAATTCTCTATGGAATAAGCATATTGATCGCGTTAATTTTTGGAAAGAAAAAAACGGAGAAAAAAAGCCGGGAGGACGCTCCTGCAGGATAAAATGACGAACAAAATAAAAGTTATCATACGCAAAGTTCAGGATTACGATCCCAAAATTATTAAAGACGTTATACGTGATGGGCTGGAAGAACTCGGAGTGTCCGATAAGATCGGTGGACGGATCACCATCAAACCCAATGTGGTGATGGCCCATCACAAAATCGCACCAACTGCATATACCAGGCCGGAATTTATCGCCGGGCTCCTGGATGCTCTTAAAGAGGTCGGTTCAGAGGGAACAGAGATCACCATTGCCGAAAAATGCGGGACAGGGCTGCCAACCTCCAGGATGCTCAGAAGAGCCGGCTATTATAAACTGAAGAGATCCCATAATATCAAGATCCACCCTATTGAAGAAGCCCGTAAAAAGAGAATTAAACTTCATAAGGGCAAGATACACGAAGAGTTAACGACCTCGGTTGAGATCGTTGACAATGATCTTCTTATCTACACGCCAAAATTAAAAAGCAATGTACTTGCACAGGGATTGACAGCAGCCATAAAACTCAATGTCGGGATCCTTCTCGATAAGGAACGGATGTGGCAGCACAATTTCAACCTGGAAGAGAAGATCGTGGATCTTCTCGAGGTAGGATATCCGGATCTTATCATCACTGACGGTATTGAAATGTCCTTCGGGGGAAATCAACTGACACAGCATGGAAGACATCTGGGGATTATTATCATGGCTAAAAACCCGGTCGCCCATGACGCAGTCTGTGCTCACATCCTGAATCTCATTCCTGAAAAAATCACTTATCTCAGAATAGCCCAGGAAAGAGGGTACGGCTCTCTGGATCTCAAAGATATTGATATATCCGGTGATATATCCTTGAAAGACCTTCAGGAAAAAACCAGGGACTTTGATCTCGGCTACATGAATGTCAAAGATGTCAAGTGCGGTTTCCATATCCTCTGCGGAGAACCCTACTGCACCGGTGGATGCCATGGCGTTTTTCTGGACTGGCTTTACATGATCAAGGACAGAAAACCAAAACTGTGGAAAAAACTGCCCGAATGGACCGTTGTCATCGGCAAATATACGGGTGACGTCCGGGCAAAACGAGTTATGCTCATCGGCACCTGTACCGAAGTGCTCGGAAAGCTTGAGGCCCGCTCCAAGTTCAGGGTCAAAGGATGCCCGCCAAGGCATAAAGATCTGGTCCTCTGGCTCTTTCTGCGTGCCGGAATTGTGAATCCGCTCTTCCGGATCGACCTGATTTTAGACTCCTATCTTTTCCTCTTTTTCTCCTGGTGCCGGCGTTTTTTCCGGGGGAGGCTATGACAACGATAGATGGCCGTTTGATAATCGGAAACCAACGCATCGAGACAGAACATAAAAAAGAATCTTTCAATCCGGCAACTCTGGGAAAAATCGGCTCTTTTGATCTGGCTTCTTCTGAGTTATGCCGCCAGGCGGTCCAGACGGCAAAGCAAGCCTTTCATTCCTGGAAAGACTTGCCTTTTTCTGAGAAAAAAAAGATCTTCCTCACAGCAAAAAAAATCCTGTTATCACAGAAGGACCGGATTGCACATCTTATCACCATAGAAAAAGGCTCCCCTTTGGCAGAATCTCTGGCAACCGAAGTTCTGGGGGGGCTTGAAGTCCTGGATTATTACGCTAAAAGGGCGCCTGCTTATTTAAAACCTGTAAAAGCAAAACATCATGTCGTTTTGCTTTCCAACAAAAAAGGGGTCTTCCATTTCCAACCCCTGGGCCCCACTCTTATTATCTCCCCGTGGAATTATCCATTCATCATCCCTATGTATGACATTCTAAGCGCTCTGACAACCGGGAACACAATAGTCCTGAGGCCGTCATCAACAACTGCACTGATCGCTTTATCGATCGGGGAGATATTTATTCAGGCCGGCCTTCCTCCCGGAGTTTTGAATATTGTCAACTGCCAAATTCCCCAGGCTGAAGAGATGATCACAGATCCGGCCATCCAGATAATTATGTTCACAGGGAGTGTTCAGACCGGAAAAAGGATCATGGAGTTGGCCAGCCACAACCTGACCAACATCACCCTGGAGCTTGGGGGAAAAGATCCCATGATCGTATGTGAAGATGCAGACCTTGAAAGAGCTGCCCATGGGGCTGTATGGGGAGCTTTTACCAACTGCGGACAAAGCTGCGGTTCAGTGGAAAGAGTCTACGTCCAGAAAAACATTGCAGAAGAATTCACACAAAGAGTCGTTGAACTGACTCGAGAATTGACTGTCGGAAATCCAACGGATGAGAATGTTGACATGGGCCCTATGACATCTCCCGGTCAGCTCGATATTGTAGAAGATCATATATCTGACGCCCTGTCCAAAGGAGCTTCGGCCCTGTTCGGAGGAGAGAGGATCAAAGACCTTCCCGGATACTTCATAAAACCTACCGTTTTGACCGGTGTGGACCATACAATGAAGGTCATGACAGAAGAAACGTTCGGGCCAGTCCTCCCGATATTGCCTTTCTCTGACTTGGAAAAAGCTGTCGAACTGGCCAACGACAGCGATTATGGCCTGACCGCTTCGGTCTGGACGCGCAACAGAAAAACTGCCAGAAGGCTTGCTGACAGAATCGAAGCAGGAACAGTAACGATCAACGATCACATGTATTCCTTCTCTGAACCGGGTGCCATATGGGGAGGAATCAAACAGACCGGAATCGGACGCTCCCACGGGCCTTACGGCCTCAAGAATCTTGTCAATTCCAAATATATTGGATCAGACTTCTGCCGGAAAAAGAGGCAGCTCTGGTGGTTCCCCTATGGAAAACAATTAAAAGATCTACTGGATAATGCCCTTATACTGTTCCATCATGAAAAACCGGGGAAAAAGATCAAGGCATTATGGGGTATGCTGCCCTTGTTCAAGCTAATACTGAAAGGAAGCCTTTTGCGGAATTATATTAAAAATTTCCCGCGACTCCTGAGGAAATGATAAAAAAGGCGCGGTTAATAGGACTGACAGGCACCAACTGTGCCGGGAAGGGAGAGGCTGCCTCTTTTTTCCAGAAGGCGGGATATGCCTTTTTATCCCTGTCCGATCTGATCCGTGATGAAATTCGCAAAAAAGATCTCTCTCTGAGCCGGGATAACCTGATAATAACCGGTAATGAGTTGAGAGAAAACCACGGGTCTGATATCCTTGCCAGGCGGATCATGACAAAAGTGCAGGGAAACACGATCATCGACAGCATCCGAAATCCCAAAGAAGTTGAATTTCTTCAAAGCCAGCCTGATTTCATCCTCCTCGCTATTGATGCTCCTGTTAAAATACGTTACGAAAGAGCCAAACAAAGGGGCAGGGATGAATCAGTTGAGACCCTTGAGGAATTCATCGCCAAGGAAACGGAAGAGATGTCCAACTGCGAGAAGGGCCAACAGCTGCACAAATGCATGGAAATGGCAGACCACAAGATCCAGAATGACAGCACCCTGGAAGCATTTTATAATAAATTGGAGAAATTTCTATGACCCCAAAAAGAAGTTCCAAGGATGAATATTATCTGAATATAGCCCGGGAAGTGGCTCAAAGAAGCACCTGTTTACGCCGGTCGATCGGCGCTTTGATAATAAAGGACGACCAGATCATTTCAACAGGATATGTGGGTGCGCCCCGAAAAACAAAGTCAAGCACAGAACATGGATTCTGCCTGAGAGACAAACTTAACATCCCTCACGGTCAGCGATATGAACTGTGCCGAAGCGTGCATGCTGAACAAAACGCTATCATCAATGCTGCCAGAGCCGGAGTCAGCCTTCTCGGTGGAGACATGTACATATTCGGAAGCGACTTTGCAACAGGAAAAACCATAAATGCCTTTCCCTGTTTTATTTGCAAAAAAATGATCATTAACTGCAGTCTGGATAGGGTTATCTGTTCCAGAAAGGAAGGCGGGATGAATATATTCAAGATCAAAGACTGGATCAAAGACTGGCAGATCAAAGATATTGTTGATGACAAACATCAATACGGATAATCCGAAATGAGAGACAAATGAGGAATAAACAAGCAATCCAAGGGTTATTATTCGGACTCATATTCGTGCTTGGCCTCAGCATATTTCATCTTGCGGCTGAGGGACAGGAGCCGGAAACAGGGCAGCAGCCCGTTGAAAATCTCCTGAAGCTTCTGGGTATTTCTCCTTCGTCCGAATCCATCGATTATGTACAGAATAAGACCCAATTCCAGCTTCATACGCTTCTTACTGAACAGCGCCACAGAAAAACGTGGAATTTGAGTAAGATTATCCGGAAAGATTATGAAGCCGGACTTAAAATGCTGTTTGCCGTGGATGAGGACATCGAAAATAAATTGGCTCAGCTGCTTGAGAACCAGCAGAAATTAGACCTAGCGGTACAAGCCGTTGAAGAGGCTGTTCTCGAGGGGAATAAGATCTATATTTACGGCTGTGGAGCGACAGGCCGTCTGGCCAAGCAGATGGAAAGCACATTCTGGCGTCCTTTTTGGAACAAGGTCGAAGATCAAAAAAGGATCTGGAAAAAATTAAAAGGCCATCTATCCGATCACATGAAAGAACAGCTTATCGGTGAGATGACAGGAGCGGACAGGGCTCTTATCAGTTCGCTTGAAGGATTCGAAGACCTTATTCTCATCGGCAGACTTCAGCTTCTCGACCGCAAGGTCAAAAAAGGTGATGTCGTTTTCTGTGTCACAGAGGGCGGCGAAACGTCCTCTGTCATTGGAACGATCCTTGCCGCTCTTGACCAATGGAAAACGAAAGGGAATTACTCGCCTGATATAACACGTAAAAAACTCTTTTTTATCTACAACAATCCTGATGAACTCCTGCTGCCCTTTAACCGCAGCCGCAGGGTCCTGGAGGAGCCTGGCATCACCAAGATCAACTTGACCACCGGCCCTCAGTCCATCACCGGTTCTACTCGCATGCAGGCAACCACGATCGAAACCTTTGTCGTCGGACACATACTTCAGGCAGGAGTGGATCGTGCACTGCGGCACATTCTTTCCAATAAGGACATGTCGAGACTGGGATTCAAAAACAAGATATTGATGGAAAAGAAATTGTCCGGCTTCAAGGATATTCTTAAAAACATCAAAGCCAATCTTCCTGCCATTGCCCGTTTGACAGAACTTGAAACAGCAACATATCAAAACAACCATTTTTCAACCTATTTCGCCGGTAAAGGATTGATAACTGTATTTATCGACAGCACGGAGAGAAGCCCGACGTTCCGCCTTCATGCTTTAGATACAGTTATAGAAAAAAAGCGCAGGTGCTGGATCCAGGTCTGGACTTCGGCATCAAGCAGGGAAAATGCATGGAAAGCATTTCTGGGACGGCCCTTCAGAGGGCTTTCTCCGGGTTTTTATGAAAAGCCTTTTGCAGAAAAGATCAGTGATCCCTACCTCAGGAAGGCCGCCCTGGAAAGTCTAAAAAACGCAGGAAATGACCAACAGGATCTTTATGATTTTTCATTTGCGGATTTTAATATTAAAAACAGAGGCCCTGAGGAAGGAGATTTGGGAATCTGCGTCTTAATAGGGCCGGAAGAAGACGCTCTGAAGGAACAAGACTCAGACTTCAGGAAGTTTACTGAACTTCATTTAGGAAAAAAGGCTCGGACCGCCGTAATAGTGGTATCGGACAAGTCTGAAAAAACAATAAAAAAACTCACTGGAAAAATCACCGGGTTTTCTCCGGAAACGGCTGACTGCCTGATCCATTTAAAAATCTCTGCTCAGAATGATCCTTTTAATGTGGACCAGCAGATCGCACTGAAAATTCTTCTTAATGCTCATTCCACGGCTGTTATGGCCAGATTGGGGAAGGTCATCGGTAATACCATGACCAATGTCAGCCCCAGCAACCTTAAACTGATCGGAAGGGCGACCTATCTTATACAATCGCATATCAATGATGTGCTTAAAAAACCTCGTTGGGTGAAAAAACATGGTATCCAAAAGCCCCTTGTCTATGGTGTGGTCAATGCTGTTCTATTTGACAGCATCGAATTTCTCAAGAGGAAAAAAGCAAAAGCCGGCCAAACCGCTGAAGTCGCTCTCTCTATTATACGCATCCTTGAAAGCCTCCGCCTTAGACAGAATATCTCTCAAGAGAGAGCTTTTAAAATAGTCAACACAACCGGTCTTGCAAAATATCTCGCAGATTTAACCTCCTGAGTTGGTAGGAACATAAGGATACAAGGATTCTAGGGGTCGAGGGTTTTTCTTTCTAACAATTTATTAATTGCTTGTCATAGTGTTTTTATTGTGCCCTGTTGAATTTAGCGCCTGGACTATTTACGAGTCGAGGTTGATGCATCTGTAAGAGGCTGTTCGTGAAGCCGTATTCATATACTGCGAATGCGCCGCAACAAAGCAGATCGGCTTGCCCGTAGGGTAAAAAAGGGCCGATGATTTTTTTATTAACGATCTATAATACTCAGCACCCAATTCAACCCTGACAAAATCCTTTATTGAAAGCTATGATCATCCAAAATAAATATGTGAATCGGCCATTTTTTATGAATAACCCATAGAGCCTGGATTATTCACGGGTCGAGGTTGATGCATCTGCAAGAGCTGTTCGTGAAGCTGTATTTATATACTGCG
>CBDVEQ010000063.1:0-12529 GCA_965373045.1 uncultured bacterium
GTTCTGGCTGGAATCTCAAAGCTCTAAGCGTCACTAATCATATGAACGAGTACAATATATTGACATAAGCACAGGCATATGCTAGAGTTAAAATCCTTTTTTATGGATTTGTTTATATCCTATAATGTTTAAATTCTATATTTTGAGGTCGAAAAGATGTTTGCTGTGATTAAGACAGGTGGAAAGCAGTACCGGGTACAGAAGGGGGAAATTCTGGATATCGAAAAGCTCGATGTAAAAGAAGGAAAAAAAGTCTCTTTCGAACAGGTTCTGCTCATTGATGCAGACGGCAAGATACAGGTAGGGACTCCCTATTTAAAAGATGCCCTAGTAAAAGCGGAAGTTTTGGATAATTTTAAGGATAAAAAAGTTATAGTTTTTAAGAAAAAGAGGCGGAAACAATACAAGCGAAAAATTGGCCACCGTCAGGAATTGACGCGTATCAGGATTGAAGAGATCCTTACTAGAAAAGCAAAGGGGAAAGCAAAACCTGTTGAAAAAGCAGTTGTTAAGCCAAAGACTGCAAAAAAACCCAGCAATAAATCAGCGGCAACGGCTGTTAATCCCAAGGAATAGAGGAGATGATCAATGGCTCATAAAAAGTCTGGTGGAAGCGCAAAGAATGGGAGAGAAAGTCATTCCAAAAGATTGGGAGTCAAGCGATCAGCCGGTCAATTTGTCAATGCCGGTTCTATTCTTGTCAGGCAAAGAGGAACTCCATTTAAGCCGGGATTAAATGTCGGCAGAGGAAACGATGACACTCTTTTTGCTTTGAAGACCGGCACTGTAAAGTACGAAACAAAAGGAAAAAGCCAGAAATTCGTATCCATCATACCCGAATAGGAGAGTTTTTCTTCTCATAATATGTTTGTTGACCAGGTAAAAGCAATTCTGCTGGCCGGTAGGGGAGGTAACGGGTGCCTGAGCTTCCGAAGGGAAAAAGGGGTTCCTAAAGGAGGTCCTGATGGCGGTCGCGGCGGCGATGGGGGTAGCATCTATCTTGTTTCTGATGAGAGCACCCGCTCGCTGGCCTATTTTCGTTTTCACCCCATAAACAAAGCGAAAAAGGGGTTCCACGGAGAGGGAAGCAACCGGTATGGAAAAAAGGGGGTAGATCTTATCTTGAAAGTGCCCGTTGGGACCATCGTCAAAGAGGAAGGCAGCGCGGAAATTCTTTTTGATTTTATTGCCTCAGAGCAGAAATATCTGGTGGTTGAGGGAGGGCAAGGAGGAAGGGGAAATGCTTCTTTTTCTTCTTCAACTCGCCGGGCGCCAAGGATAAGGGAAGAAGGGAAGCCTGGTGAAGAAAAGATCCTGATACTGGAATTAAAACTTATTGCGGATGTTGGATTGGTCAGTTTTCCCAATGCTGGAAAATCGACTCTGATCTCAAAAATATCTGCTGCTAAGCCTGTGATTGCTGATTATCCTTTCACAACTCTGGTTCCGAATCTAGGTGTTGTAGATGTGGATGAGTCTATGAGTTTTGTGGTCGCCGATATCCCCGGACTGATCAAAGGCGCACATTTGGGGCATGGCCTTGGTATTCAATTTTTGAAACATGTAGAGCGGACTAGGATCCTGGCCCATATTATCGATGTGTCCCCCTACTCAGGAAGAGATCCGGTCCGAGATTATCAAGCTGTTCTGGATGAATTAAAAGCCTTTAATCCGGATCTACTGAAAAGAAAACAGATATTGATAGCCAATAAAATCGACCTTTTAACAGGAAATAAAGAATGCCTGGATAAGGTCAAAGATCTAGCCCGGAAAGAAAAAATTCCTTTTCAGGCGATCTCTGCATTAAAAAGCATTGGGCTGAAACAGCTAGTTGTTATCCTGGCAGATATGCTGAAAACACAAAAAAAGGATTCAAGTGAAAATAGGGCAATATAAAAAGATCGGACTTTTAGGAGGGACATTTAACCCGATTCATTCAGGCCACTTAAAAGCAGCCGAACTCATTCTTGATAAGATAAGCTTGGAGAAGATCCTGTTTATTCCGTCCTATGTCCCTCCCCATAAGGGGCTTACAGATATGGCCGCCCCTTATCACAGATTAAATATGGTCAAGCTGGCTATTGCCGGGAATCCGGTATTTGAAGCCTCTTCTCTGGAAATAGATGCAGAAGGAACATCCTATTCCATAATCACTTTAGGGAAGATCAGAAACAGATATCCTTATTCGACCATTTTTTTTATCGTGGGAATTGATACGTTTTTGGAGATCAAGACCTGGAAAGAGTATAAAAAGGTTTTAAAACAATACTCCTTCATTGTCATAAGTCGTCCTGGCTATCACCTGGAAGAGGCAATAAAGGTATTGAAAGGAAAATATTGCAAGAATATTTATGAATATCAGGATTATCAGAAACTTCAGGATGCTGCGGAAATAAAGAACGGAATTATTCTTTTTCGAATCCCGGCATTGGATATCTCTTCGACAGACATCAGGCGCCGACTTGCTGCGAAGGAGATGATCACAGGGCTCGTTCCTGAACCGGTCCAGGCTTATATAAAAAAACACAGACTTTATCAGGGAACATCATGAGTTATAGCAGGACACAGAAATTATTAGAAAAAACCATTCCAAGGGATGTGAAAATTTCGATCAAGGCTGCTCAGGATATAAAAGCGGAAAATATCGTTGTTCTTGCTTTACATAAACTTTCGTCCTTTACTGATTATTTTATAGTCATGCATGGCAATTCAGGTAAACAGAATATAGCATTGTGTAACAATATTGAGCGTGAGCTGAAAAATATTAAAGTGAAACCTCTGAGTGTAGAAGGCCGTCAACATGCGGAATGGGTTTTGATGGATTATGGAAATTTTATCATTCATATATTTACCCCTGATATGCGGCAATATTATGCGCTGGAAAAATTATGGGGGGATGCCCCGAAGCTTGCCTATTATGAATAATGAAGAAAAACCTCTGATATTTCAATTTTTTTGACATTTTTTTGTTTTACGAGCGTCCTTATTAAAGTGAAAAGATATGAATATTAAAGTTTTTTGGCCGGGAAAAACTCAAAATGACCATATTCGGAACCTGGAAGCCCTCTATATACAGAAGATCAAGCGTTTAGCAAAATTCCAGGTCATCGTAACAAAAGCAGCTAGGGGCATTCCGGAGAAACATACCCGGCGTATTAAAGACATAGAAGCGTCCGGTCTGGAAAAACATATCGAAAATGATTTTGTGGTATGTCTATCAGATAAGGGGAAAGAAATATCGTCATCTGATCTGGCCGAATTCTTAGACAGGCTTGCCTCAGGACCTGAGCGGTTTGTGACATTTATTGTTGGAGGGTTTTTGGGTCTTGATGACCGGATCCTAAAAAGGGCAAATTTTCATCTTTCTCTTTCCCGGATGACTTTTTCGCATGAAATGAGCCGTATCATGCTTCTTGAACAGATATATCGTTCTTTAAGTATTATCAAGGGCTATAAATATGCAAAATAAAGCACAGCTTTGAGAATGTCTTTTTTTAAGCTTGCTGAATTACTAATTTTTCCAACTTTTTGTAAACTGTGCACAACACTGCTTGATAGGGAAGAGGAAAAGGTCGTATGTAACTCTTGTCTCAAGAAGTTGACTCCGTTTTATTCCTCCTGTTGTTTATGCTGCGGCCGGTTTTTCAGTAGTCCGGTCGAGCCTCATATCTGCAAACAGTGCCTTGAGCAAAAACCACCCTATACTCTTCACAGATCATGCGGTTTTTACGATGGAGAACTGAAGGATCTTCTTTTGCTATTCAAATATAAAGGTTTCAGGAGTTTGGGGGAGGATCTTATTCTGTTTGCAATAAATGTTATGGGCGAAAAGCATTTTTTATGGCAGGATCTGGATATGATCATTCCGGTTCCCCTCCATCCCTCAAGGCAGAGACAGAGAGGTTTTAATCAATCTAAAATTCTTGCCCATGAATTGGCAAGGCTGAAAAAAATAAACATTGAAAGCCGGATTCTTATTAAAATCAAAAACAGGCCGCCTCAAACCTCGCTGGATGCGAAGACGAGAAGAAGGAATCTTGTAGGAGCGTTTCAGGTTAAAAATAAGTCTGCGATCAAAGGGAAAAAAGTTCTTCTGGTTGATGATATTTTTACCACAGGAGCGACTTTGGCTGAATGTAGCAAGACTCTCTTAAAAGCCGGGGCAAAAAACGTTTCAGCTTTGACTTTAGCTCAGGCTTGAAAACCAAGAAAATGCCCGGAATCAAATGACCCGGACGTTTTTTGGATTGATTACTTGGTCTTTTTCTCTGCGGCTTTTACTATTTTTATTGTTTTCGGCTTCAGCTCTTTTTTCTTTAGCATTGTGATCTTTAGAATTCCATTTTCATGATCAGCCTTGATCTTTTCCTGATCGATATGTCCGGGAAGAGAAAAGGACCTGCAGAATGATCCGTATGCCCGTTCGATCCGATAATAATTTTCTTCCTTTGCTTCTTTGGCAAATTCTCTTTCACCTTTAATGGAGAGAGTGTTATCTTCGATCTGGATCTCGATATCCTTCTCGTCGATTCCGGGGATTTCGGCTGTAAGAGTCAGCTCATCGTCCGTCTCATAAATATCAACAGCAGGACTCCAGGAGCCGCCGATTAAATCGTTCTTTTCCGTTCCGGAGCCTAAGGCTTCTTCGAAAAAGCGGTTCATTCTTTCCCGTAAAGTTATTTGATCCCTGAAGGGATCCCATCTGACTATTTTCATAATTACCTCCAAATATCTTAGTACGACTATAATATAATATATGAGTGCATAATTGTCAAGTATATTTAGAAAATTATTTAAATTGTTCCTTTTTTAAGAGATGATCAGGAAGATCAGGATGATTTTCGTTTTTTCCCTTCGATAAGGAGGGTCGCTTCCCCTTTTATCCGGGCGGAATCGAGTTGCTGCATAATTTCCAGGGCTGTCCCTCTTATGAACTCCTCATGGATCTTGGTCAGTTCCCTTGCGATAACAACCTGTCTGTTTCCCAGGGAATCCCAAACAGCATGTAAAAAAGATTCAAGTTTCCGGGGGGGCAGATAAAAAATGAGAGTTGCCGTTTCCTCTGATAAGGAACGCAGCAGTTTCCCAGTTGCTGTCTTTTTTGGAGGAGGAAAGCCTAAGAATAGAAATTTATGGGTTGGAAGCCCTGATGCGCTGAGGGCTGAAGTTACAGCAGACGCACCCGGAATAGGCACAATGGTGATTCCTTCTTCAATGGCTTTTTGGATCAACGGGAAGCCTGGATCGGATATACCTGGCGTGCCTGCATCAGATACGAGGGCGACATCCTTTCCTTCTGTCAGGCGCCGTATAATGACCGGGATCTTTTGTTTTTCTTTGGGCTCATAATAACTGATAAGATTTTTTTTGATCTCATACCGGTTGAGAAGCTTTCTGGTATAGCGGGTGTCTTCGCATGCGATCAAAAAGACGGACTTAAGAATTTCCAGGGCTCTGAATGTCAGGTCTTCTAAATTACCTATAGGAGTAGCGACGATATAAAGACGGCCGGGTTCAGCTTTTTTAGAAGATACCATATACAGCCTTATTTTTCGCGGTCATGAGAATACAGGAAGTCCAGTCCCACCGTTCTCCATGAAAGCTTGGCAATGGGCGGAAGTTTCCTCTTGAATTCAGAAGACTTAATGAGCCGGGTGATCCTTTCAATATTTTTTTTATCAAAACCCTTCTTAAGCAGATCAGCCGGCGTTCTTCGAAGATCGACAAGTTGGTACAGGATCATGTCAATATTTTTATATGTCATACCCAGTTCTTTTTCATCTGTCTGTCCCGGCCAGAGTCCTGCGGTCGGGGTTTTTTTGATTATCTTTACCGGTACACCTAGATGGGCTGCAAGCTCTCGGATCTGTGTTTTGTAGAGGTCACCGATCGGATTTATGGCAGATGCCATATCTCCGTGGAGGGTCCCATATCCAAGGAGAGATTCAGTTTTATTACTGGTTCCCAGGATCAGTGCTTTTTCCCGAACTGAAAAATCATAAAGGATCGACATTCTTTCTCTAGCCATTTTGTTGCCAATAAGGATACGGTTGGATGTAGGATATTTTTTAAAGTAGGCATCTACCATTGGGGAAATGTCTATGATCCGTGAGTGAATTCCAAGGAGATCTGCCACTTCCCGGGCATCATCCACATCCTGCGGATAGGTATCTCCATAAGGCATGATCAGGGCAAAAACATTTGTTTTGCCCAGAGATTTGGCTGCGAGAAAAGCGCAAACAGATGAATCAAGACCACCGGACAGACCGAGGATTCCTCTGGAAAAATTGAATTTGTACAGTTCCTTTTTTATAAAGGCCGTCAGGACTTTTTCAACAAATATTTTGTTAATCTTCATATGCACTGATAATTCTTTTTAATGCTTCGAGAATAATCTCCGGTTTGTCATCTCTTTTATATAAACGTTTTTTACGGACTTCTGCAATTTCGTCCAGGTTGATATTATGTATAAGAAATTCCTCTTCAACATATCGGGCCTTTGCCTTAAGGTTACCGGCAGGACCGTAGATGAAGGATCCTCCGGCAAAGATCTTTCCATCCTCGAACCCAACTCTGTTGCAGTAAACGACAAAAGAGGTGGAGAACCGTGATAGGGATGCTCCCATTGACTCCCACATGTTGCTGGATTCAAACTTATCCTCTTCTGAATAGCCTCTTCCTGGAGCAGCGCTGAGAACGATGATTATGTCCGAACCTCCTGCGAAGAGAAGGTAGCATGCCCCGAGTTGAAGGAAATCATAACATATCATCATTCCTGTTTTTCCGAAAGGTGTGGAAAATGTATGAAAATTTTTTCCCTGGGCATAAAATTTCATTTCTTCGAACATTCCATAAGTGGGGGGGAAAACTTTGCGGTGAATATTTTTTATTTCTCCATCTGAAAGATAGGCCGAGGAATTATAAAAAAGTCCATTGTCCTTTTTTTCCACAAATCCAAAAACGATAGAGATCTCTTCACTGGCTTTTTTAATCTTCATGAATGTTGGATCAGAATCCGGGCAGAGAGCAACCTCTTCAACCAGATCTTGAAGTGTATATCCGGTCAGGCTGAGTTCGGGAAAAATTATGAGCTGGACGTTTTCTTTTTTTGCCTTTTCGATATAGGCAAAATGAGATTTCAGGTTTTTTTGAACGTCTCCTAAATGAGGAGAGCATTGAACCAGTCCGATTTTCATATTAGAAAATTATCACAATTTCTTGACCTTTGCAATTCAGGTATTTATATATAAAATAAGGATTTCGTGGATTGATCAGAAACATTATAAGAAAAAAAAGGGAATGACTCTTGACTTTTCTCCAAAATGATTCTGATTGAGGAATGAGAAATATGATGGAAAAAAACAAACCAGAAAATATCGCAGAGCTGCATACTAAATTCTTAAATTCAAATTATTACCAGATCTTGGATATCTCCCGCTCGGCTACTGTTTTTGAAGCCAAAGAAGCATATTTCCAGTTGGCAAGGAAATACCACCCTGACCTCTTCCAGCGGAATCTTCCCAAAGATTTGAAAAAAAAGGCCGGCGAGATCTTTGATGTAATAAATAAGGCTTTTCAAACGATCAGCAATGAAAGCAGGCGTAGGATCTATGATGCACAGCTCGACTCCATGCGTAGTGATAAAAACAATGTTCCGGCTCTCGCGCAATCAAAATATCAAAAAGGGAAAGCTCTGACCGATCAGGGGAGATATGAAGAAGCGTTAAGTTATTTGACGGAAGCTGTTAAGCTTAGGGAAAATAATGCAAAATATTTATTAGCTCTGGCAAAAGCGGAATCAAAGGTTCCTCGTTATCGAAAACAGGCGGAAAGTGATTTTATTAAAGCAATACAGATTGAACCTTGGAATCCGGATGGTTATCTTGCTCTTGGGCTTTTTTATAAAATTGAAGGTTTAAAGATCAAGGCCACACGCCAGTTTGAAAAGGCTGTTAATATTGACCCAGATAATAAGCGTGCACTTAAGGAACTAGGACAAAAGCCCCGTAATGGAAAAACGCGCAAAAAAATATTCAGGAAACACTAGAAATAAAAAGAGCCAATTTGAATAATTCAGATCAGTTTATCAATTTTTGGAAATCACCTTCATCCAATACCGGGATTCCTAGATCCCGGGCTTTTTTCAGCTTTGATCCAGGATCCTCTCCTGCAATGACATAGGCCGTTTTTCGACTTACTGAAGAGGTGACTGTCCCGCCGAGTTTCTCTATGTTTTTTTTGGCGTCATCACGGGTGAAATGGGGCAATCTTCCTGTCAAAACAAAACTCTGTCCAGCAAGAGACCCCTGCTCTGAGCTCCCTTTTCGGCTAGATTCAAATCTCAGTCCTGCCTGCTTAAGCCGTTGGATCAGATCGATATTTTCTGACTGTCTGAAAAAAAAGACAGTACTTTCTGCAACGATAGGTCCGATATCAGGAATTTTAATGAGTTTTTCTAAGGATGCATGCATGAGTTTATCCATGCTGTTGAAATGATCTGCCAGTACTATGGCAGTGCGCTCGCCTATATGCCTGATCCCCAATGCAAAGATAAGTTGAAACAGGCCCCTTTTTTTTGATTTTAATATCTCCTCAAGGAGGTTCCTGGCGCTTTTGGAGCCCAGTCTGTCCAGTTCGACCAGATCCTCATATTTTAAAGAATAGATATCCGAAACATTAGTGACCAAATTCATGTCAAGAAGCTGGTCAACGAGCGCTTCTCCAAAGCCCTCGATATTCATGGCCTTGCGTGAGGAAAAATGAAGCAGCGATTCCCTCAGTTTTGCGGGGCAAGATGGATTGGTGCAGCGTGAGACCGCTTCGCCTTTCGGCTTGAATGCGGCGGAAGAACAGACAGGACACCTGTCCGGGAACCTGAATATTTTTTCATTTCCTGTCCTTTGTTTTTTCATCACGGATACGATCTTAGGAATAACATCGCCGCTTCGTTCGATAAGAACAAGATCGCCCACCCGGATGTCTTTTTTCCTGATCTCATCCTCGTTATGCAGGGTTGCGCGGCTGATTGTTGTTCCTGAAAGTTTTACAGCCTCGAGCACAGCCACGGGTGTCAAGGCTCCGGTGCGGCCTACCTGAATGATGATATCCTTGACCTTTGTGGTCGTCTGCCGGGCTGGAAATTTAAAAGATATCGCCCACCGTGGAAATTTGGATGTACGCCCCAGAGTTTTTTGTTGCTTTACGGAATTGATCTTGATGACAATTCCGTCTACATCATAATCAAGACTGTCCCTTTTTTCCCGCCACTCATCGTAAAAAGTGACGATATCCTCCAGGGAGCAGCATTGTGTTGAGATCTGATTTGTCTTGAAATCAAGAGCGTTGAGTGTTTTGAGAATCTCCCATTGATCTTGGTTTTCCTTTCCTTCGATAAACAGGGAATACAAAAAAACATCCAAATGACGGTCAGCCGTCTCTCTAGGGTCGAGAAGGCGGATAGACCCAGCTGCCGCGTTCCTTGGATTGGCGAAAAGAGGTTCATCTATTTCAGATCGGTGTTTGTTGAGCTGCTGAAATGAGCGGAATGGAAAATAAATCTCTCCCCTTACCTCTGTTTTTCTCCTTTCATTTATGGTCAGCGGCAGGCTTTTTATCGTCTTGACGTTGGTTGTGACGTCATCTCCCCTGAGACCGTCTCCCCGAGTGATCGCCCTGGATAACCGTCCTTCCTCGTAGATGACTGAAATACCTATACCGTCGATCTTAAGCTCTGCGACGTAGTCGATTTTTTCATCAGGTATGGTCTTTTTGACCCTCTGTTCAAATTCTTGCAGTTCTTCAACACTGTAACAGTTATCCAGGCTCAACATGGGAGAACTGTGTTCTACTGTTACAAAGCCTTCTATGGGCTGCTCTCCTACCCTCTGTGTAGGAGAATCAGGGGTTATAAATTCTGGGAATTCGGATTCCAGTTTTTTAAGCTCTTTGATTTTTATGTCAAATTCATGATCAGAGATCTGAGGATCGTTATCAACATAGTATTTTTTTTCGTAATATCTGATTTCAGACCTGAGTTGCTGGATCTGTTTTTTTGCTTTATTTTGATCTTGTCCGATCATGGCACGTTTCTCGAAAATGGATTCCTGTAATGATTATAAGCAAGATGGATAAGTCAGGCAAGGATTTCCCATCCTTGCTTAAAAGTGTAATGCATATGAAATTAATTCTAAAAAAAAAGGACGGACTCAAAGACCGTCCTTTAATTTATGATTATTATTTATTGGGCTATGCCCAGTCTTTTTTTTGCAGATTCGATAGCCTGATTAAACTTTTCCAGCGCTGCCTTTGTTTCTAGTTCCAGTCTATCTATGGCTTTTTTTTCTGTTTCAATGCCCGCCAGGATTGTTACCATTTCCTTCTTTTCTGCGTCCGTCAGATCTTCTTCGTCTTTATCTCCGAACTTTGAGTTAAATGAATTTGTCAGATCGGTTATTTTATTTCCATGGGATACTAATTCCTTAACTTTATCGTTGTATTTGAGATCTTTATGGGCGCTGTTGAAAAAAAGCCCCTGAGCCAGATCCATAGCTTTTTTTGTGTTGGTCTTGGATAGGAATGCAGCGTCGAGTAGATACTGGATAGCCTCTTCCGCTGAAGCAGGATTTGATTTTATCTGTCCTGCCAGAAGAATTCCAATGTTATAGGCGAGATCGCCGTTCTTCTGTTTGGAGTAAGCCAGTTTATAATATTTCAGGGCGTTTGCTTTTTTCCCGTTTCTGTGCAGGCATTTTGCATAATAAGCCATGCTTCCATAATCTTTGAGCACCTGGGCAGCAAGCTGAAATGGTTCTTCCGAAGCCTTGAATTCTCTGGCATCATAAAGTTTTTTCCCCAGTTTCCTTAAAGATTTGATGATTTGTGCGTTCTTTAGGATTTTAAAGGAGTTAATATAAGCCTTGACCGCGCCTTTTGGATCGTTTGCTTTTTCAAGCGCCTGTCCATGGTTGTAATAACCAGCTCCCATGAATTGATTCCATCTGGCAATGTTTGTTCTTTCCGTTTCTTTAGACTTGGCAGTTTTAGCCACCTGAACAGCCTTAAGGGAATAACTTTTAGCTTTATCTAAATTTTTCCCGCTCTTTATATAAAGCCCGGAAACCGTGATATAAAGATTGAAGCTGGTCAGTTCATCGTATCCTCCCAGGGAAATGGCCTTTTCACCGTAGTTAATTCTATCTTCCTGTGATATTGCAGCGGAAGGAGTTGTACAAAGATTTGCATAGACAAAATTTTCGTATTGGGTGCCTTTTCCGGCATAATTGGAAAGATAGTCTTTGAACAGCTGGATTCTTTGATCCGGGTTTTTTGTTGTTACCGCTTTGATATAATCTTGATTCGCATCAGTGCTCTGCGCATGAAGCAACCCAGTTAACAAAAAAATAAGTGTCAATAGGGTCAAAGTTGACTTTCTCATTGTTCGACCTCGTCTAAAATCTTAAAAATAATAGCGTGATTGGACTAAAATGTCAATAACCAGCCAATTGATAACCAGCAAAATTCATGCCAAATTAATTAAATTTATCTGTCCGTCTTGCCAGGCATTGTTCTTTTTCATACAATACTTCTATGCATCCTGAGTATCAGAACTTTCGTGAACAATTTATCGAAAGGACCGGCAGGTCTTTGTCCTTTGCTGTACAGCTTGCCGATTTTTCGAGTTTTAAAATTGGAGGGAAGGCGGATTCATTTTTTGAAGCGGCTTCGCTTAATGAACTGGTTGAAGCGATCAGAGTCGCACGGTCAAACTCGATTCCCTATTATGTAGTCGGGGGAGGGTTCAATCTCCTGTTTGATGATCTCGGGTTCAGAGGTTTGATCATCAAAAACAGTGTTGAAGGAGTAGATATGTCTGGGGGAGATCGGATCACAGTCAAGACAGGAACTTCTCTTAAAGACATGCTGGGATTTTGTGCCCGAAAAGGTCTGGCGGGATTCGAATTCCTCGCAGGGATACCAGGAACTGTTGGCGGGGCGGTCTTTGGCAATGTAGGCGCTTTTGGGGAGAGTATAGGATCTTACCTGATAGAGGCTATGATCCTCAATAAAAATGGAAAAAAAGTCCGGATCAATAGGGAAAAATTTAAATTTGGATACCGTGACAGCATTCTCAAAAAGACCCGTGATACGCTCCTTGAGGTTGTTTTTAAACTGCGTCAGGGGCAAACAAAAATAATTCAGGCCGGAATGGAAAACAATATCAGAGTGAGGGAAAATAAACATCCTCCTGCTACTGTTGCATGTGCTGGAAGCTATTTTAAGAATCCTTTTCCTCCCGGTGAAAAAAAAGTTGCGGCAGCGGTTCTGCTGGATGGAATCGGAGCGAAAAGGCTTAAATGTGGAAAGGTTGCGGTCAGTGAAATCCATGCCAATTTTCTTATCAATGAGGGGAAGGCGTCGTCAAAAGATGTTCTCCAATTGGCTGAAAAGTTAAAAAAACGGGTAAAGGACCGGTTCGGGATCACTCTCCAGGAGGAAGTTATTTATCTTCCAGCAGAATAGCCAAAGCCTT
>CBDVEQ010000064.1:0-12513 GCA_965373045.1 uncultured bacterium
ATCTTCAATTCAAAATCAGCTCTTGAAGAAACCAGAGAAAATTGGGCTTGCGTCATTTGATCGAGAGCATTGGCAATACTTCGATTGGCGGTGAGAGCCCGGTTGATCGCCTCCTCCAGTGTAAAATGGAGAATATCGTCCGCGGATTCAGAAATTCCGGACTGACAGAGGAATACACCGGCAGTGACACAAACAAGCAAAATAACAAGAAAAAATCGCACCAAATAAATTCCGGTTACCTAACTTCAATCCGCTTCGTTGACAGTGAAAGATTTCGAATAAGATGCCCCTGAGTCCAACCAGGGTCTGTCTTCTGCTGTCACATTTGTATTGGTGAGATTGATGGTGCAATAAGTGCTGCCGTCAAGATTGGTGACTTTGAGGGTATGTCTGGATTTTTCCTTCAGATCCCGTGTCCATGTACCGCTCCCACCTCTTGTGGTAGTCCCTAACAATTTACCGTCTAGATAAACATCAAATCGATCATCCAGCGCACCATAATCCGCCACCGTGATCCGAACACTCAACTTCTTAGCCCCAAGCACTCCTGTCGCTAGAAGCACCCCTCCGGCCACCACGGCTGCTCCGCCAACGATAATAAGAGGACTGATCCCCTTTTTTCTCTGAGGAGGAGTTGTTGCCGGCCGTCTGGTCACGGGAATTCTTGAGATTTCGGGAGTGGGTTCTGTCTGATAAATGGCCTTTGTAGTGGTAGCGGAGACAGTTCCGCCGCTAACAGCACCGACCGGAGCAGCGCCGACCATCTGGCTGAGCATATAGATCCCCTCGACCACATAACCAAACCGAAAGGCCGACTCAACGACATCAGCTACAATGTTATCGGCAAAACCGGGCAGACTGCGAGGCGCCCTGGCCAGTTCTGTATTCACTGCAACGCTGCCGCTCATATTGACATCCTGCCATATAGGCTTTTCCCGGCCTGTGTCGCTTCTGGCCTCAAAGACCTGGCTACGAACCACCACGCCGTTCTGATTGACAGACAGCAGGATGTATTCAATAGCACTGGTCGCTTCTGACGGAGCGGGCAAAACGCCGATATACTCATTTCCAACCATCAAAGGCATTTCTACAAAAACATAATCTGTTTCACCTTTGGCTTTAAAATAACAGCGTACAAGCCAGACTCCTGCTTCATCAGAAACCAGGGCTTTTACCTGGATCCTGGCTCCGGGAATAAAATAGTCCACCGGCGTGTGTGAAATTCGCGTTAATGATGCTGCCTGAGACCCATTCAGACCAGTTTCAAAACTCGGAATTAAAACAAATATTAACGTGGCCCCCAAAGTTAGATACAAATAAACCCGATTTCTTTTAAATTTACTCATCGTCTTCCATACCTCCTTGCTCTTTTATTTTTATGAAGAAAAAATAATGCTATGCACTGTTTTTTTTACCGTCCCCAGTAAGTAATCTTAATGATCATCCAGTTTTTCCCGACTTGCTTGAGCTCCCATTTGTATGAACCATTGACGATTTCTCCTTCTAAACCCTGTGTCCTGGATATCGCTTTGCTGACCTGTTGGAACTGCACTATGGCGCTGTCAGGACTGTTGCCATCAATAGTCATAATAATTTCAGGATCGCTGAACTGATTGCTGAAATTACGGTAAAAGGAAGTTAGCATCCTGGCCTTGGGTTTTTCCTTATTGTAAACTGTGGGAACACAATATTTTTTAAAAAAAGCATCCAACTTCTCGGACCCAAAACCCCTGCTGTAAGCATCAAAGATGGAGCGGACCGAATATTTCTGTTCAGCAGCATTCGCCCGCACCATGATATCAGAGGCTTCCGCATTTTTTGGATCAAGCTGGAGAACCTTCCGAGCCCGCTGGATGCACCTGTTGAAATCATTTTTATCCAGGTCTGACTTTGCCCCCCGCAGAAGATTCTTGATGCTCTGCTGTTTCTGTCTTTCCGCCTTTACGCTTTTGGCTTTGTTGATGTAGTAATTGGCAATACTGTTTTGAGGTTCTATTTCTAAAACCGCCCGCATCTGCAGAATGGTCTGATCATATTTTTTTGCATCAAAAGCCCTAATTCCCTGATCCAGAAGCGATGAGACCTCTGTGGTCTTTTCTTCCGGTTTTTTGGGTTCCGGATCTTCCTCTTTTTGTTTTGTAATGGGCTTGGCCTCTGGTTTTTTCCTGGGTTCTGTAATATCCAGAACTGTCTGCCTTTTTTTTTCAGGCGGAATATCAGCAGTTTGTTCCTGACCCTGTTTCGCCTGTGCTTCTTTTTCCAGTTTGCTGATCGTTTTTTCAACCTCAGAGATATCCGGCCCCTCAGACGCTATGCTCCTATATGTCTTCAGATAAGCCAATGCCCTTTCCGGATCATTCATTTCCTCTGAAAGAAGGCCCAGATAAAAATATGGCGCTGGGTCCTCTGTATTTTCGACCAAATAGTTTTCAAATCTCTTTTTTGCTTCATCCAAACGACCCTGGTCAACAAGGACCAGACCAAGATTCAATTCGGCTTTGCTGTGTTTTGGATTTAGTTCCAGAATCTTTTCCAGCAGAACAATGGCCCCTTCATTATTGCCTTCCTTAAAAAACGTTTCCGCTCGCTCTTCATAGGATCTTATCTGCTCAGATAAGCTTATTTTCGGATCCGGTTTTTCCGTTGGAAGGATTTTTAGCTGAACAGGAGGTGCTGCGCCCCCTAAAACAACCGGCGTCTTGTCTTTATTTGAGAAGATCACCACGGCAACAACACTAAAGATCACCACAATCATCATTGCTCCCAACACATACAGCAGCGGCTTTCGGTTTCTTTCCTTTTGCCCGACAAACACCTGATTAGCCACAGAAGGCACATCTGTCCTGTGGATCGTTTTTCGCGCTTTTTCATACACCGGGATAGGCGCAGTAATCGTGGGAGGATCATCAGGAACAATTCCGGCATAGGCAGGATAATTCTGCAGATCCTGTGCCAACTCCGCACAGGTGGAATAGCGTTGAGAAGGGTCTTTTGCAAGTGCCGTATGAAGGATATGGTCCAATCCGTCAGGCAGATCTTGTTGAAAGTTTCGTACAGGCACAGGATGCTCATTGACGATCTTATAGATCACAGCAGTAATACTGTCCCCGGGAAAAGCTTTCTCAAGAGTGAGCATCTCATACAACACGGCACCCAATGAAAATATATCCGCCCTGTTATTGACTTTTTTCCCGGCAACCTGTTCAGGCGACATATAAAAGGGTGTCCCCATGATCATACTCGTATGAGTCATGGTGGATGATGAGATTCGTGCAATTCCGAAATCAACAATGTGCGGCCGGCCCGCCCGATCCAGCAGGATATTGCCCGGTTTGATGTCCCGGTGGACAATACCTTTACTATGTGCAAAATCCAGAGCATCCCCAATCTGGGCCATTATGGCTATGATCTCATCCACAGCAAACCGTTGGCCGCCTTTAATCAGCTCCTCGAGGCTTTGACCTTCAATAAACTCCATTACGATATAGGTCAGTCCTTCATCCTCTCCTACATCGTAAATAGTCGCAATGTTCGGATGAGAAAGGTTCCCTGCAGAACGGGCTTCCCTCATGAACCGGCGCTGGGCCTTTTCCTGCTCGCTCGCCTGGGTAAGAGTGTCGAAACGGATGGTCTTAATGGCCACAGGACGACCGATAACTGGATCTTCTCCTCTGTAAACGATCCCCATAGCACCACGACCGAGCTCTCCAGAGATATTATATTTCCCGATTTTTTCCATTCTTATCCAGTTTTATAAATCACCTCTATATTTAAATCATAACAGATAATGATATATCGCACCAATAATCCCACCCAAAATTACTGTGGCAAGGATCAGAGCCAGACTCAACAAAGAAAAGACCCGGATCTCTGGACGCGCAAGCTTGAGAAGAAGCGGGATTACCAGTCCCAAAAGCAAACCAAAAATTGCTCCGATCCCAACGATCAGGATAACACTCCGCATTTCCACCTGTCTTTTTAATCCGGAAACAGTCTCCAGCCGGACACCCGGCCCTTTAGTAGCGATATATTCCCTTTGAACAGAAACGCTCTTCCCGGCAGGGTCTTTAAAGGTTACTTCCAATCCATGAAACTTTTCATCCTGTATGGAGGTGGATTGAAAGGCTAGGACATACTGGTTATTAAGCTGATCAGCAATCACCTGGTACACGTAAAGAAGCTCATTGGGAGTAGCAGCTTCAAAATAATTTCCGCCCGTTTGTTGTGCAAGATCCTTCAGATTGTTTTCATCCCCTTGACTATCCAAGTTGATGGCGAAAATGGGAACATTTTTGTTTTTTAATCCGGCCAGCATTTCATCTCTCTGAATGCGGCTTTTTGTATCTTTACCATCACTTAGGATAACAATAGCCTGCCGCGGTGTCGCCTCATTCTTTAAAAGTCCGAGGGCTTCATGAATCGCGTCATAAAGTGATGTATCTCCTCCTAAAACTATCTTGTCGATCGCCTGTTCGCTTGCATCCCTGTCTTTTGTGAAAGTTGAATTGACTTCCACTTTATGATCAAAGGATATGACAGCGATCCGGTCCTCCCCGCTCATCCTTTTAAGGAAGGCTGCGCCTGCATCTTTGGACTTATCAATAGCATTCTTCATGCTGCCGCTTCTATCAAAAAGAAGGGCTACTGCCAGATAAACACCGCCTTCAAATGCCGATGTCAAAGAGGAAATCTGCTGCTTCTCGCCATCAACAGTTATTTCCAGCTCATTTTCCGTGAGACCTGGAATCGAGTCACCATTCTCGTTGGTAACAGTAAAAAAAAGACGTATCTCAGGGAGCCGAGTGATATCGATCCTCTGAAGATTAACAGCCTTATCCTGGGAATATCCCTGCACGGTAAAAAAGCTTAACAGGATCAATATAAGAACAGACCATTTTAGAAAACAAATATTATTTTCTTTCATCACTATCTCCATTGCGGAGTTATTGTATCCTCTGGCCGGAATCGATCAGGTGTCCAATTTAATGGTGTCGGAGGGAGAAAGATCCACTGTATCCTTCCCTGTTTGTTTTTTGGCCATATCACGGTGCTTTTTCTCAAGTTTTACAGTATCGGAAAGACATGGTTTTTTTACACCGGCTTTCTCCTTCCCGGTTAGATGGGCGACCACGGCTGTTATATTGTCATGACCCCCTTTTTTATTGGCCATTTTGATCAACTTCAAGCAAATTCTTTTAGGGTTCTTGTTTTTAAGGATCAGATTCATCATATACGTATCAGACAAAGATTCATACAGGCCATCTGAGCACAACAGGAGAAAATCATCATTAAAAAGCTCGACAGAGAAAGTATCAACATTTACATTGGAATCAAATCCCAATGAGCGTGTGATCGTATGTCTGAATGGAGACTCGCTGATTTCTTTCTCTAAAAGCAGTTTCAATTTCAACTGCTCGGCTTTCCAGGAATGATCCTCTGTGATTTGAAGGATCTTCTTATCACGGATCAAATAGGCGCGGCTGTCCCCTACATTGGAGATCAAAGCAAAAGAATCGATAATAAGCGCCGTGACTACTGTTGTTCCCATCCCAACAAGGTTTTGATCCTCTGCAGCCCTCTGAAATATGCCGCTGTTGACTTTCTGAATAGCGGCTTCTATGATCGCATGATAATTTTCTTTTACCTCAGTGCCGGCTCCGTATTGATTTCGGATACGCTCATTGAGGATATTTACAGCCATGGCACTGGCAGTATCCCCTCCTGCATGTCCTCCGATTCCATCTGCAACGATCAGCAGTGATGCCGGAACGCCTTTATCCAAATTTTTTTCAGATAATGTGGTGCACTGAAAATTATCTTCATTTATTTTTCTCTTTTTCCCAACATCTGTAAGGCCGAATACATCAATTTTCATGGTTCTTGTCGCTTCCGATCAAAACAACCGATCAAGATACAGACCCCTACCTGAAAAAACAGTTTTCCTTCACCTAAAAAACAGGAAATTAACTACTCTTTCTTAAATTTGAGTACTGTTTTGCCCATTTCGATCAAGTCACCGTTATTGAGGATTATTGGATCTGTGATCAACTTGCTATTCAACTGAGTGACATTGGTCTGGCTCTCATTTGTTATGGTGAACTGCTTATTCACACTGTCATAATAAACTGAGCACTGTTCCTTGGATATGGTATTGTCCTTCAATTCGATATCGTTTTTCCTGGCTCCTGACCGGCCGATCATTGTGACCTGTTTGTGCAACGTAAATTCTTTCCCCTGGTCAGGCCCTTTTTCAGCTATAATTTCTGCACCAAGGCTCAGAAAAACCTGTGTCTTATCCGGAGTTGGAGGAGGAGGAGGAGCTGTTTTCATAGTGGGAATCTTGGTCGTTTTATCAGGAGCAGGAGGTGGAGGAACCGGCCTGGGAGCAGGACTGACAGTAGCCTGAGGGGCTCTCTGGGCCTTTGGCCTGGTTAGAAGAATTATAAAAACGATCAGAAGGATCAAGAACAGGGCACCTCCGGCGATCAGAAGGATCTTCATATTGGAAGCCAATCCGGGTGCCGTTCTCTTGCTCTCCTTCATGAGTGGAGCATTGACATTATTCGGATCCTGGATAATAACACCAGTCACCTGAAAGGTCTTGCCAATTGGCGGCAAGTCTTTTGTCTGGATCGTTAGAGGAACAGTGCCGCTGTCATCCAGGAGCAAATATGTTCCCCGTGTCGTACCGGGTGGGTTGGCGACAACTGCCTGAACATCACCGACCACAGTGATATTTCTGTTCCAGTATCTGGATGGATTGGCGAGAATATCACTAATCCATTCCTGAGCTGCAAGGGCATCTGTTGCAAATAACCCGATCAGAAAAAAAACTACAAAAGAAAATATTATGATTTTTTTATTCATCCCAATCCCTCCTTGGGTAAAATAGTGATATTACATTATATTTAATAATAATGTTTGTCAAATTAATTTTCAAAGAATTTGCCGAGTGGGTCAGCCGTGTATCCTGGAGACACAACCTTGCCTTTTCGCTCCCCATCATTTATATTGAAAGATGATAAATCCAGGAGATTGCAGATGAAAAAATGGATCCCGATCATAATAATTTCCATTGCCGTGATTATCACTATTTATTTCTTGAACCAGGCCGGTCTTATGAAGACCAAGTCAGCAGAAGAACTGGAAAAATCCATGGAAGTAATAGAGTGGCATACAAAATGGGTAAAAAAATACTACCAGCCTTGGCCTCCGAAACTGATTCTTGTTCCGGCCATTTCTTTCAAGATTAAAAATATCAGCGATAAACCCTTAAAATATGTCAATTTTAACGCCATTTTTCGCTTCAGGAACGACTATGAAAATATGGGAGATTGTTTTCTCGCCGCCATCCGCGCCAAACCGGTCCTGCCGGGAGAGATCAGTGATGAGATCCTACTTGTCAGCAATTACGGAGTGGAAGGAAAAACCAAGGCATCCTTTCCCAACAATCCTTACTGGAAAGTGGTTGTCTGTAAACTTTATGCCGCTTCAAGTGGATCTCCGTTCATCCATCTGGGAGATTACACCGTCACCAAAATGATTGATTTTGAAGAACCTGAAGAAGTCGGTATAAAACCGGCCGATAAAAAAGAAGAAAAAAGAATCCGCATATGAGTATCGAAATACCGTCAAAAGTTTTTTTGACCAGGGGGCACGGCCAGCACAAGGAAAAGCTGGCTTCTTTTGAATTAGCCTTGAGAGAGGCGTGCATCGCTCCTTTTAACCTCATAAAAGTTTCCAGTATTTTCCCTCCTCACTGTCGGCTTATTCCCAAAGAAGAAGGGCTGAAACAGCTTAATCCAGGACAGATCATATTCCTTGTCATGAGTGAAAACGCTACTGATGAAGCTCACCGTATGATATCCGCTTCAATCGGTGTGGCCGTCCCCAATGAAACAAAGCATTACGGCTACCTTTCCGAACATCACAGTTTCGGACAGTGCGAAAATGAAGCAGGGCAGTACGCAGAGGACTTGGCCGCTTACATGCTTGCGACAACGCTGGGAAAAGATTTTGATCTGGACCAGATCTGGAATGAAGAAAAAAGTGTTTATGAGATATCCGAAGACATCGTCGTCAAAACACAGAACATCACAATGACAACACATGGAAAGAACGGGTTATGGACCACAGCTGTCGCTGCCGCAGTTCTCATCCCCTAGCCTTTATAATTAATCCAGGTTAGATATAATCTTCGGGACTGGCAATCAGGATCTTGACATAACTTCGTGCTTTTAGTTTATCCAGGTATTCCTTCATCTTTTCCTGTTCCAGTGCCTGATAAAGTTTCATCTCAATCTGTTGACGGGACTCCTCAAATGTTTTAAGACGGCTGTCCTTTTTTTCTTCCAATTTCAACCTGAACCATCCGCCTCGCATCTCCAGCCAATCTGCCAGTTCCCCCACTTTCAGGTCTTTGACTGCGTCTCTCAGTTCCACAGCCAATTCGTTTGATTTAAATGTTCCAAGGTCTCCCTGAGTTTCTTTTTCAGGCCCTTCGGATAACTGACCGGCTATTTCCGCCATATCAGTGCCAGCCGCAAGTTTTCCATCGATATCCTTTTTCTTGCTTTCCACTTCATCAACACTGCGGTCTTCTCCGGATATATAAATAGCCCGGATCTTATATTCAGCCTGTTCGATAAATTCCTCCGGATGTTTCTTGTAGTAATCCACAAAATCCGAATCATCGATAACAATACTGCGGCGTATCTCGGTGAAAATCACTCCCTGCCTCATGAGATTTTCTTCCATTCGCTTCCTGAATACTATAAAAGGCGTTCCTTGCTGTTCAACCGCCCGGATTAACTCTGCATCGCTCGTAAAGTCATTCTCTTTTTTAATCTTATCCAGAGACATCTTGAGCTGTTCTTCGACATTCAGACCTTGCTTCCTTGCCTCTTGAAGAAGAAGGACATTCGTGATCATTGTGTCCAGAATATACTTTTTGGCCAGGTCGAACTGAGCTATGAAATCCCCGCCTTGAGACTGGGTTCTTATAGTTTGATAGAGCTCATCATAATTGGCTTTATAATCAGACAACGTGATCACATCATCATTGACAATGACCACGATAGCCTCAAAGAGCTTCTGAGCATGGGAAAGCCCAAATATCAAAAATACGGTTAGGAGGATGATAATGAATTTGAACGATTTATTCATACTGGATCCTTTGATAGGGAAAAGTTAAATTTTCGGCAAGTATTTTCCATGCAAAATCTTCTTTCAACTTTTTGAGATGCTCATGCATCTTAATTTCGATTTTTTGGTCGATAAGAAGCGTTCTGATGTTCTCTCTGGCCTCTTCCTGGGTCATCAGCTCAGCATCGAGCTTTTCATCAAGCCGAAAAATATGGAAGCCGTACATGGACTCCAATACATCACTTACCTCCCCTTTTTTGAGCGAAAAAATGACTTTTTCCATCTCAAAGGGAAGCTGGTTCATCTCAAAAACACCCATCTCACCGCCACGAGAAGCTTCCGCCCCTATAGACTCTCTGATGGCGATCTGCCGAAATACAGCCTCCTCCACGTTCCTTACCTGCTTCAATACACGGATCGCACTGGATTCGGTCTTGCACAGAATCTGGGACACTCTCACTCGTTCCGATCTTAAGAAAAGTTTCTTGTTTCCGGCATAGTAAGATTTGATCTCATCTACTGTTACGGTGATTTCCTTGGCCAAAGATGCTGTGTATTTCTCGATCAGAATGCGGTCAAACAAACTTCGGATCACAAACTCGTCGTTCATGACATTCTTTTCCGCTGAAGGAACACCTCTTTGCAGCCTGTCAAGATAATCATGCTTTTCTTCATCCGAGAGAGAAATTCCATCTTTTTCCGCTCCCTCCAACAGAATTTTTTCCTCCACAAAATCATCAAACAACCGGCTTAAGGATTCAGCAGCCAGCGTCTTGAAGTCTTCTCCAGCTCTGATCTGGAGAAATTTAATGAAATCGGAATTGGTAAAAAATGTATCATTGACCTGAAGGATTAAAAGACTCTGTTTTTCCGGATCGGCGAGGGAATAGGCCGGCACATCATCCTGAGCAGGGCTTTTGGTCTTCTCGCCCTCCCGGCAGGCAAATACACAAATGGCTGTGAGTAATAGAATAGTCCCAGGCACTATTATTAAAATGCGACGCCAAAGTCCATTTTTTTGGCCGGCTTCATTTATCATTAATAACCTTAATAATCTTTCTTTTAATATAGCTTATTGATTATATTACATATCCGATAACTCATTCAAGATTAATATGGTTTCATCCAGGATATTTTCCTCCCTCTCGGACAAAAGATTGAAACTCATCACACCCTGAGGAGTCATTGTCCCCCTGTGCCGGTTGAGGAGTCTGGGGATCCGGCTGGTGTCGACACTGGATCGAGGGAAATAATCGAAGATGATTTTTGACCCGATGCGGTCAATACCTTTAATTTTGAGGCGCTGAGCCAGAAACCTGACAATCCCATAGCGGAGAAGATTTCTCATCCCGGCTGGAAGCGGCCCAAAACGGTCTTTGATCTCTTCCCGGATCCTCTCGATCTCATCAACAGTCTCAGCCGACGAGACACGTTTATACAGGTTCAGACGCAGGTTGATCTGCGGAAGGTATTCCTCAGGAATTCGGATATTGACCTTTAGGTTCAATTCTGTCTTGAATTCTTCAATATCCTCGCCTTTCAACTCCCGGACCGAATTATCCAGAAGCTGCATGTAATAATCAAAACCCACTGCCTCAATATACCCGTGCTGCCTGGATCCAAAAAAATTTCCGGCCCCGCGGATCTCAAGGTCCCTGGCCGCCAGTCTGAAACCCGCTCCTAACTCAGAAAATTCCTTGAGAGCCTTGAGCCTCTGCCGCGCAAGCGGCATAAGCTCGGCAAAGGAGGGGACAAGAAAATATGCGACAGCCTGCCTGGAAGAACGGCCGACACGGCCCCTAAGTTGATAAAGCTGTGCCAGGCCAAAACGGTCAGCCCGGTTAACGATCAAAGTATTAACAAGAGGAATATCAATGCCGTTCTCAATGATGGTGGTCGAGACAAGCACATTATATTCACCATGGATAAAATCAATCATCCGCTTTTCCAGAACAGCTCCTGACATACGCCCGTGGATATAGACAACATCTGCTTCAGGAACCCATTGGCTGATCTTCTCCGAAATGCTTTGGATATCATCAATAGAGTTGTGAATAAAATAGACCTGTCCCCCCCGGCCCAGCTCGGACTTTATCGCCCTTATGATTAAGTCCTGGCTGAAAAGAGTAACTACCGTGTGAATGGCCAGCCTATCCTTTGGGGGCGTTTCAATAAGACTGATATCCCTCAGACCTGTCAGGGACATGTTTAATGTCCTTGGAATAGGGGTTGCTGTCAAGGTCAGAACGTCGATGCTGGCCTTGATCTTCTTGATCTTTTCCTTATGCTTGACACCAAAGCGCTGCTCCTCATCCCCACTAAGAATCCCCAGGCGTTTGAATTCAACATCTTTTGAAAGAATACGATGAGTCCCAATAACGATATCAACCAGGCCCGTCTTGATATCTTCAATGACTTTTTTCCGGCCTGCCCCTGTCTGCATCCTTGTCAGGCTTTCGATCCGTAAAGGGAAAAGAGCTATCCGCCGGCGAAACGTTTTGAGATGCTGGCTCACAAGGACTGTTGTCGGGCAGAGCACAGCCACCTGATGTCCATCCATAACAGCTTTAAAAGCGGCCCTCATAGCGACCTCGGTCTTGCCGTAACCGACATCTCCCACAAGAAGCCTGTCCATTGGAGAGGCTGATTCCATGTCCTCCGTAATCTCCTTGATAGCGTTGTTCTGATCACCGGTCTCATCAAATTCAAAGCTTTTCTCAAAATCCTCATGCCAATTCCCGGCCACAGCAAAGGAGTGGCCTTTAAGGGCTTTGCGTTTTGCATAGAGCTGCAGCAGTTCTTTTGCCAGCTCTTCAACGGCCTTCTTTGTCCGGGATTTAGTCCTCTCCCATTGGAGGGTTCCCAGTTTATTGAGAACCGGCGCAGCAGTCCCGACACCTGCATATTTCTGAACAAGGTTCAGGTCTTCGACCGGCACAAAAAGTTTGTCATCATCTTTGTAGAGAAGCTGCATAAACTCCTGCGTATTTCCCTCGATCGCCATCTTGATGAGACCGCTGAAGATCCCTATGCCGTAACCGGAATGAACAATATAATCCCCTGCCTGCAAATCCTGAAAATGAGAGGAAAAGGGTTTAACCTGCTTTCTCCGGATAAGAACTTTTTCTGCCGTGAATATATCCTGTTCAGAAAAATATGTGACCCTGTTTTCCGGATAACTGAAGCCTTTGGCAAGCCTCCCGAGAAGAAGCGCTAAAGCCCCATCCCTGGGAACGTCGAATGGGCCGGCCATTTCACAATGTGGAAGTTCTTCCTGGGAGAGAAGAGCTGCCAGTTTGCGGCGTACCACCTCATTGGAAACATAGACGGCACACAGATTTCTTTCTTCCTGGTGCTTTTTTACATATT
>CBDVEQ010000065.1:0-12453 GCA_965373045.1 uncultured bacterium
CCTCATATGTTTTTCCCTGGATATCCCTGAGGATGACTGCCATCCGGATGTCGCCGGAAAGGTGATTAAGACCTTCCCAGACAAGCTTTTTGGTTTCCTTCCTGAGAGTGTCTTCTTCAGGATTCATATGGCTGTCTTCTGCTAAAAGATGCTCGTTAAAGTTGTCTCTCGACTTCTTTTCCCATTTTGTCCTCCGGTATTGATCGATAAGATGATTTCGAGCGAGAGTCAGGAGCCATGCTGTGAAATTCTTATTAAAGTCGTACTTGGGCAGTGTGTTGTAGAGTTTGAAAAAGATCTCCTGAGTCATGTCTTCCGCTTCTTCATATCCGCCTGCAAACTGATAAGCCAGGTTGAAGACTTTTTTGGAGTAGGTGTCAACGAGCATTTTCCAGGCTCCAGTGTTTCCTTCTAGACATTTTTTGATCATTCCTTGTACTTGCACTTCATACACCAATGTAGACGGAATCAGGCCCAAAAAAGTTCAATTTTGTTCATTTTATTTGCATGGGATCATACTGTCAACGTCTGTGGGTTATATTAGCGTTTCATCTTGACTTGAAAATCAATATATGACAGGATAAATTTTTTTGACCTTGGTATTCATTTATGCAGATTGTCGTTTGTTTTTATTCTTTTAATGGAGGCTAATATGGAAGGTATTGTGGGGTATGGTGCGTATATTCCCAGAAACCGCATCAAAGTTGAAGAGATAGCAAAAGTTTGGGGAGCGGACGCACCAAGCTATAAGCGCGGATTGATGCTTGAGGAAAAATCCGTTCCATCTCCTGACCAAGATACAGTCACTATGGCGGTTGAAGCATCTAAGCATGCTTTAAGGAGAGCCATGATCGATCCAAAGGAGATTGGAGCAGTATATATAGGATCTGAATCCCATCCCTATGCCGTTAAACCAAGTGGAACGATCCTGGCCGAAGCATTGGGTGCAACACCTGAGTGCCACACAGCGGATTTTGAATTTGCCTGCAAGGCAGGGACTGAGGGGATGTTTGTAGCATTAAGCCTGGTGGAGGCAGGACAGATAAAATACGGTCTCGGCGTGGGAGCAGATACATCACAGGGAGCGCCGGGAGATGCGCTAGAATACTCGGCAGCCGCAGGAGCAGCCGCCTTTATATTTGGCCGGGAAAACATTATTGCCAAAAGTTTAGCAACATATGCTTATATGACCGATACTCCTGATTTTTGGCGCAGGGAGTATCAATACTATCCGCAGCACGGCGGGAGATTTACAGGAGAACCGTCCTATTTCAGCCATGTTATGGGTGCAGCAAAGGGCATTATGGAAAAGGCCGGTATGAAGCCCTCGGATTTTGACTATGTGATATTCCATCAACCGAACGGCAAGTTCCCTTTCAGAGTAGGAAAGATGCTCGGATTTGAAAAGGAGCAGATCGAACCGGGCTGGCTTGTCAACAAACTGGGAAATACTTATTCCGCTTCCTCGCCCCTGGGATTAACGGCTACTCTCGATATCTCCAAACCAGGGGATATGATCCTCATTGTATCCTATGGATCAGGGGCTGGCAGTGATGGGTTTATTTTTGAAGTCACTGATCAGATAAATGAAGTAAGGGATCTGGCTCCGAAAACGCGGGAGATTCTGGACGAGAATAAAAAGTATCTGGAATACGGGGAATATGCGAAGTACCGGCATAAGATACTAAAGGCGGAATAGGAGAGTAACATGAGAGAAGTAGCTGTAATAGGAATTGGAATGAAAAAATGGGGGGAACTCTGGGACAAGTCTCTCCGAACGATATTCACGGAGGCCGGACTTGCCGCACTGGATGATTCCGGAGTGGATAAGATCGATTCCATGTATGTGGGAAACATGTCATCCGGCGTGTTTGTAGGACAGGAACACATCGCTGCGATCACAGCAGAGTATCTCGGGCAATCCAATGTTCCATCAACCAGGGTGGAATCCGCCTGTGCGTCCGGGGGGCTTGCTGTAAGACTGGGTTACATGGAAGTGGCTTCAGGCATGAGCGATATCGTTCTTGTCGGTGGTGTTGAAAAAATGACGGATTCTACAGGCCCGGAGGCCACATTCGCCCTGGGGACAGCCGCTGACCAGGAATATGAGTGCTATCATGGAATCACATTTCCCGGACTCTATGCCCTGATGGCCAGAGCCCACATGGAAAAATACGGGACTACAAGGGAGCAGCTGGCCATGGTGTCTGTGAAGAATCACAAGAACGGCGCCAAAAACCCTCTGGCCCAATATCCCTTTGAGATAACTGTGGATGCGGTCTTGAACTCTGTTATGATCGCTGAGCCGCTCCGGATCCTGGACTGTTCTCCAATTACAGACGGGGCAGCGGCGGCTGTCTTGTGTCCGGTCGAAATGGCCAAAGAGATGAATAAGCCTGTGATCAAGATAATCGGATCAGGGCATGCGACCGACACGATCCAGTTGGCTGACCGGAAGGATGTTACATGGATCGAATCCACTTATCTTGCGGCTCAACAAGCCTATAAGATGGCAGGAAAAACCCCTAAAGATATCGATTTTTTTGAAGTACATGACTGTTTTTCCATTGCAGAGATCTGTGTGATGGAGGCCCTGGGAATAGTTGAAAAAGGAAAGGGCGGACAGGCTGTAGAAGATGGCCTGACCGTGATTGATGGGAAGTTCCCTGTCAATCCCAGCGGCGGATTGAAGTCCAAAGGTCATCCTGTTGGAGCAACCGGAGTTGCGCAGGTTGTTGAGGTCGTCAAGCAGTTGCGTGGGGAATCTGGCGAAAGACAGGTTAAGGATTCACATATCGCAATGACCCAGAACATGGGCGGAAGCGGCGCCAGCACAGTCACTCACATTTTCGAAAGGGAATAAGGAGGAAACAATGCCGACACCATCAAGATATTGGAGAGAGATCCCTCAACGGTACAGGTTTGAAGCGGTCAAGTGTACGCAGTGCGGAAAAAAGCTGTTTCCGCCGCGGCAGATCTGTCCTGAATGCAAGAGCAGGGAGTTTGAAAAAACAAGGATAGCAGAAACAGGGAAGATCCTCACATATACGGTCATCCACACGCCTCCGCAGCCTTTTGTAGACCAGGCTCCATATGCTGTGGGAATAGCGGAGCTGGATGACGGAGTCAAATTGACCAGCCAGATCGTTGACTGTGATTTTGATAAGATCAAAACAGGGATGCGCGTAAGGCTTGAATTCAGAAAAATATCATGTGATGGACATTCTGGAGTGATCTATTACGGTTATAAATTTGTGCCTGAATAGAACAATAAATAATCACGGTTATAATTAGAGGTCATTATGTTTAGATTGGAAAGCAAGGTTGATACCAACAGTCAGTCTTTCAAAGACAATGTCGAATTCATGAAGAAGGCTGTACAGCAGTATAAGGACCGGCTGAATACCATACATGAAGGTGGCCCTCCTAAATACAGAGAGCTTCAGAAATCCAGGGGCAAGCTGCTGGCAAGAGAACGGCTGGACAAACTGTTTGACCGCAATACGCCGTTTCTCGAATTAAACGCTCTGGCTGCCTATGAGATGTATGACAATGCCGCGCCCGGCGCAGGCCTGGTGACAGGGATCGGAATAGTGCATGGGCGGGAAGTGCTGGTCATAGCCAATGATGCCACGGTCAAGGGAGGCACTTATTTTCCCCTGACCATTAAAAAGCATCTGCGTGCTCAGGAAGTGGCCATGGAAAATCGGCTTCCATGCATCTATCTGGTTGATTCCGGAGGGATATTTCTTCCTCATCAGGCCGGGACTTTCCCTGATAAAGGACATTTTGGCCGCATTTTTTACAACCAGGCAAGGCTTTCGGCCATGGGGATCCCTCAGATCTCGGTAGTCCTGGGGTCGTGTACGGCCGGAGGTGCTTATGTGCCGGCCATGAGCGATGAAACGGTCATTGTGCGGAAGCAGGGGACGATCTTTATAGGAGGACCTCCTCTGGTCAAAGCTGCTACTGGTGAAGAGGTTAGTGATGAAGATCTGGGAGGAGCGGATGTGCACTGCCGTATATCCGGAGTCTCGGATTATTATGCCCAGAATGACGGCCATGCGCTGAGTATTGCACGGAATATCGTAGAGACACTGGACCCTCCGCAAAAGTTCAGGCTGAATGTTCAGCAGCCGGAAGACCCACATTATGATCCTGAAGAGCTTTATGGCATTATCCCCCAGGATCTGAAAAAACCATTTGATAGCAGAGAAATTATTGCCAGACTGGTTGACGGGAGCCGTTTTCAGGAATTCAAGGAGTTGTACGGACAAACCCTGATCTGTGGATTTGCCAGGATCTTGGGATTCCCTGTCGGAATTCTTGCCAACAACGGGGTTCTTTTTTCCGAGAGCTCGGTGAAAGGCGCCCATTTTGTAACGCTCTGTTCCATGCGGAAAATCCCCATTGTTTTCCTGCAGAACATCACCGGATTTATCGTTGGAAAGCAGTATGAGCATAGGGGAATTGCAAAGGATGGTGCCAAGCTCGTGCATGCCGTGGCTAACGCCCTTGTGCCAAAATTCACGATTATAGTCGGCGGATCCTATGGGGCGGGGAATTATGCCATGTGCGGAAGGGCTTATGATCCCAGGCTGCTGTGGATGTGGCCGACTTCCCGGATCAGTGTTATGGGAGGTGAACAGGCGGCCAATGTGCTTGTTTCTGTCAAGATCAATCGTCTTAAGCAGCAGGGGAAAAAGCTGACGCAAGATGAAAAGCAAAAGATGATAGAACCCATAATGGAGAAATATACTCAGGAAGCAAGTCCCTATTACAGTACAGCAAGGCTTTGGGATGACGGCATACTGGATCCCCTGGAAACGCGTGGGGCCCTGGCCCTGGGGATTGCCATGAGTCTAAATGCGCCGATACCTGACTATCAGGTCGGGATTTTCAGGATGTAATGGAATGACAACCGGATATAAGACCATTTTACTAAAAAAGGAAAACAAGGCGATGTGGATTACACTGAACAGACCCGAAGTCCACAATGCGTTTAATACTTTGATGATGAATGAGCTCAACGCTGTTTTTGATCTGGCCAAGGATGATCCAGACGTCAGGGTCGTAGTATTAACAGGCCAGGGGAAATCTTTCTGTGCAGGAGCTGACCTGAACTGGATGAAGAAGATCATAAAATATTCTTTTGAACAGAATCTTGAAGAATCCATGAATATCGCTGAATTGATGCATAAAATTTATGCCTTCCCCAAGCCGACCATAGCAATGGTGAACGGAGCAGCTATCGGAGGAGGCACTGGATTTGTATCTGCCTCTGATATAGCAATTGCTTCAGATAACGCCAAATTCGGACTGAGCGAAGTAAAGATAGGGCTTGTACCGGCGGCGATCTCTCCATATGTGGTCCGGAAAATCGGAGAGAGTAAAGCCCGCGAATATTTTTTTACAGGAAAGAGGATTTCGGCCAAAATAGCAAAGGATATCGGTCTCGTCAATGATACGGTTCCTTTTACTGAGCTTAGGGACAGGATAGATGCTTTGATCGAACAGCTTGTAACATCCGGACCGGAAGCGATTGCATGCTGCAAAGAGCTGCTTATCAAGGTGCCTCGCATGAATGCATCAGAAGTCAAGGAGTTTACAGCCAGGATGATCGCTAATCTGCGTGTCAGTGAAGAGGGACAGGAAGGGATGGCCGCTTTTCTGGAGAAACGCAAGCCAAAATGGATGGAGTGACATGTTCAGGAAAATATTGATAGCAAACAGGGGAGAGATAGCAGTCCGTATCATAAGAGCGTGCAGAGAGCTGGACATAACAACTGTGGCGGTTTATTCGGAAGCAGATCGTGATAGTCTTCATGTCCAGGTGGCAGATGAAGTTGTTTGTATCGGTCCTGCGCCGGCACAGGACAGTTATCTGGCCATGGACCGCATAATAGAGACAGCAAAAAAAACCGGGGCTGAAGCCGTGCATCCCGGCTATGGTTTTCTAGCGGAAAATCCGGAATTCGCACGTCTCTGCGAGGACAGCGGGATCGTATTTATTGGCCCTGCCTCCCGGTCAATGGAATTGGTGGGGGACAAGATCCGGTCCCGGCAGACTATGGAAAAGGCCGGCATTCCCATTATTCCTGGGATGAAAGGAGTTCATGAGAACATCGCTGACTATGCAAACGAGGCCAAAAAGATCAGATATCCTGTAATGATCAAAGCATCCGCAGGTGGCGGAGGCAAAGGTATGCGTATCGCTTATAACGCAGATGAGCTGAAGCCAGGATTGGAAGCCTGCAAACGGGAGGCCAAAGGCGCATTCAATAATGATTCTGTTTATCTGGAAAAGTACATCGAGGAGCCGCGTCATGTAGAAGTGCAGATATTAGCGGATAATTTTGGGAACACAGTTCACCTTTTTGAGAGAGAATGTTCAATACAGAGACGGCATCAGAAGATCATCGAGGAATCCCCGTCAGTTGCTCTTGACCCTGATCTGCGCTCCTTGATGGGGGAGACAGCCCTGAATGTTGTTAAGGCTGCCGGGTATAACAATGCTGGAACAGTGGAGTTCCTCCTTGATAAAAACAGGAATTTTTATTTTCTTGAGGTCAACGCACGCCTTCAAGTTGAGCATCCTGTGACCGAATTGGTGACAGGGATTGACCTGGTTCATCAACAGATCCATGTGGCTGCAGGGGAAAAACTGGCTCTGAAACAGAGTGATCTAAAACAGAAGGGGCATGCGATCGAATGCCGGATATACGCTGAAGATCCGGACAATCAATTTCTTCCATCATCCGGCCGGGTTCTTTATCTCAAAGAACCCCAAGGGCCAGGAGTAAGACACGACTGCGGTATTTTTAGTGGATGCGAGGTTCCTATTTATTATGATCCTATCCTGGCTAAACTGATCGTCTGGGCGGGTGACAGGGATATGGCTATCCGCCGCATGAGGGAAGCCTTGAATGATTATGTGATTCTGGGTATAAAGACCACTCTGGATTTTCTAAAAGATGTTTTTGCCCATCCCAAGTTTAAAAACGGCAGTACGACAACAGCATTTATATCTCAGTATTTTGACGATTGGAGCGAAAGGTCAGGATCAGAAGAAAACAGGAGGATTGTGGCCATCGCCGCAGCCTATGACAGTCTCCAAAATGTCTATATCCGGACCGGAAAACATGGAGAGCAGGAATTAGAGACTTCTCCCTGGCTAACTCTGGGGAAATGGCGTATGGGAAGAGGATGATCTGATGGAATTCACTTTTTTGATCGAGAATAAATCTGTTACAGTCTTTCTGGAAAAAAAGGACGGCCTTTATTATTACACCCAAAAAGACGGAAAAGCCGTTGAAGTGGACATCCGTACCATTTCTCCGAATGTGTTCTCTATTTTGATCGAGGGCGTTTCACACAGGATCTATCTAATGAAGGATGGAGAGAAATACTACAGTTGCTGCAACGGGCGTCACTTTGTGTTCCTGGGATCCTCAGAAGATGATGAGGCATTTACCAGAGGAGAGGACCGTTCACTGGAAGATATGCTGATCGTTAAAGCGCCCATGCCTGGAAAAATCATACAGATCAATGTTGAAAAAGGGCAGCAAGTACGGAAGAATCAGACTCTGGCCATTGTGGAAGCCATGAAGATGGAAAACGAGATCAAGGCTGGTGTTGAGGCAGTGGTAAAGAAGATCATGGTAGAAAAAGGAGATCTTGTGGACCCGGAGAAAGTCCTGATCGAGTTGGAAGCATTAGATAATACTTGATAAATTTAAGGAAGTGTCAATCTTCATATTGGAGAATTCAGCCATGAAAAAATCTTTGCTTGGATATCTGTTTTTGTGTCTCTTGCTGACCTTGCCATCCTGCAGAGGCAAGGATGATCTGCAGGATCAGCCTCCGGAAGGACAATCCACATCGGAGGAGGCGGTCCTCCTCAAGGAATCACCAGAGGAGCGGGACGCCCGTATGTCCTGGTGGCGCGAGGCCCGGTTCGGGATGTTCATCCACTGGGGGGTCTATGCAGTTCCCGCCGGAGAGTACAAGGGACAGCGTGTCAAGGGTATCGGGGAATGGATCCAGGCCCATCTGAACATCCCCCGTGATGAGTATGAGCAATTTGCCCCTCAATTCTATCCTGAGAAGTTCGATGCGGCCGAATGGGTTGGTCTGGCCAAAGAGGCCGGGATAAAATACATGGTTATCACATCCAAACACCATGACGGTTTCGCTCTTTTTGATTCCATGATTTCAGATTGGGATGTGGTCGACCGCACCCCATACGGGCGGGATCTCCTGGTCCAGCTCAAGGAGGAGTGCGACCGGCAGGGAATCATCTTTTGCACTTATTATTCCATCCTCGACTGGCACCATCCAGCCCAGTTTGTAGACACGGAGGCGGAAAATTCAAGGCGCGGGCATTCGATGAACAAGATCCATCCCGATCAAAAGGAGGAATACGTCGCTTATATGAAGGGACAGCTCAAGGAGATACTGGACAATCTGGATGTGGGTGTCCTGTGGTTCGACGGAGAGTGGCCTGAGTGGTGGGTCAAGGAAGATGGGATTGCCCTGTATAACTGGCTGCGGGAGTTGAAACCCTCACTCATCATCAACAACCGGATCGGAGCGGGCCGGCAGGGAATGGCCGGATTCGACCGGGACGAAGGATATGCCGGTGACTTCGGCACCCCGGAGCAGGAGATCCCGGACACAGGGGTTCCAGGAGTCGATTGGGAAAGCTGCATGACTATGAACGATACCTGGGGATACAAACACTTCGATAACAACTGGAAATCGACAGAGACATTGGTCCGGAACCTGGTGGACATCGCCAGCAAAGGGGGGAACTATCTGCTGAACATCGGGCCCAAGGCGGACGGGACCATCCCGGAGGCCAGTATCGAACGCTTGAAAGAGATCGGAACCTGGATGAAGGTCAACGGCGAATCGATCTACGGCACCCAGGCCAGCCCCTATGACAAACCTGAGTGGGGACGTTACACCCGTAAGGAGGGGAAGTTGTATGTGCATGTGTTCGACTGGCCTGAAGGAGGAGGAGATCTGTGGGTCCCTGTTGATAAAGAAAGCGTTCATATCGTCTATCTTCTGGATGGGGGGCAAAAACTTGTCTTTGCAACTCGGGTCGACTCAGGAGAGGAACGTTCCTATATCGTCCTTCCGGCAAGGGCGTCGGATCCGATCGACACTGTCATTGTCATTGAATGACTGATATCAAATAATCGATAATTTGACCGCAAATCAAACTTGAATCCTTGACCCCTTGAATCCTCGAACCCTTTTTTTCAACGTGTCGACAGATTTTATGAATAATTCAGAGCCTGCTTTATTCACGGGTCGAGATTGCCGTAGCTGCGAGGAGTGGTTCGTGAAGCTGTATTTATATACTGCGAACGGAATACGACGAAGCCACTGCGGTGAGATCGGCTCGCCCGGAGGGTAAAAGATGTCGACTTAATTTAGAAAAAAAATCAATAAAGTAAGCATTGAATTTGGTGCATACAATATTAATAATATATAAGGCTTAAATCATTGAAAATTGTAAATGGTGTCGAAAGATTTTATAAATAAAGCAGTCTAATGCAACGAAATAAGGATAATATAGGTTTTAAAAAAAAGAGAATGGAAGAACAGGAATTGATGCGGCTAATCCAGAATGGAGATGAAATGGCTTTTTCTGAGATCGTCCTGAGATATAAAGATAAAATCGTGAATTTCCTATGCCAGATGACAGGAGATTATCAGAAATCCGTTGAGTTGTCCCAGGAGACATTTATGAGGGTATATTTCAAGGCAAACAAATACCGGCCTATAGCGCCGCTGTCCTCCTGGATCTATTCTATTGCCTCAAACCTGGCAAAGACGGAATTGAAAAAAATGAGAAGATATATGCATGTGCCGCTGGATGATGTTCAGAACAAAATACCCAAAGAAGTTCCATTTTCCGAAGATCCCGTCAACGCGGAGATGATAAGAAATATGAGAGCAGCTGTCGATACTCTGCATCCGCGTTACAAGATACCTCTTATCCTGAAGGATATTGAAGGATTTTCCCAGGAAGAAATCGCCCAGATCATGAATAAGCCTCTGGGCACCATAAAAGCCAGGATCAGCCGTGCCCGCCGGTATTTAAAAATAGAGATGGAAAGCAATACAGCCGGGGCACAGTTGTATCAGGAATAGGGAAAGGATTGTATGAGGAATAAATATGATTAGTGATTTAAACAAGTTGGGGCGAGTCAAAGCACCGGATGGTTTTGAACAAAAAGTTATGGCGGAACTGGTTCTGCGGAAAAGAAAGAAGGTCAAAGCAAGACATCTCCGCATGTCTATGGTTGGAGCAGTTTCTGGGCTGGCTGTTATAGTAGTTGCGCTGAACTTGTTTGTTCTACCGCCAAAAAGTACTGTTGATCTATCCAATCTGGAAAAAAAGCTGGAAGGATTTGTCCCCATTACGGAAACTGTGAATTATTCAAGGGAAATCCGGTCAATGAGGCAAGACCCACCGACTGTTTATATATTGGAGCAGGTGTCAAACCGGACAGATGCAAAAATCAAATATTAAGGAGGTCCTATTATTATGATCAAAACAAAAAAACAATATGTTTTTTCAGCCTTTTTTCTAACCGTTTTCCTGTGTTCTGCAGTTGTACAGGCAGCCGTAGTGACAGGCGACCCGGATCTTTCAGACATCACAAAAAAAGTTTATCCTTCTGTGGTGAAAGTGGAAGCGCGAAACCATATAAGGAAGATCGCCACTGGGGTTGTTTTTGACAAGAAGGGTCATATCATCACAACAGCATTGATCTCTCCGCGCGATGAGGAGATATTTGTTATTACTTCAGAAGGGAAAAGGCTAAAAGCGGAATTTCTGGGCATGGATTCCGAAACCCATCTTGCAGTAATACATGTAAAAGAAGCCAAGCTGGCTCCGATCAAAATGGGGAGAAAAAAGGACCTTTCCGCCGGTTCCTGGATCGGAGTGATAAGCATTTCGCCGGAAAATACTCCTGCTGTTACTCAGGGAATTGTAAGCTCGATCGGAGACAAGTCCATGCGGCTTAATGTCTATGTAGTCCCGGGAATGAGCGGAAGCCCTGTTGTGGACAAAAATGGACGTATGGTCGGCATTCTAAGAGGCACTTATACAGATGAACAGCCTATAAGGTTTGAATTCAGAGAAAGAATTATTACCGGATCCGGTGTGGTGTTCAGCCGGGCCGAAGCGCCTTCTTCAGGGTTGGCCCTGGCCGTTCCTGTGGATACGGTGAAGATAATTGCCGAGGAGATCAAAGAAAAAGGGAAGGTCGAAAGAGGCTGGCTTGGAGTTTCTATTCTTCAAGAGAATGAAGATAAACACGTCGAGATCACCGGAGTTGAACCAGACAGCCCTGCTGAAAAAGCCAGGTTAAAGGAAGGAGACCTCGTTATCCGGATAGATGGAAAAGACTTGGAAAGTCCAGAAATGCTTGTCAAGGAAATACGGAAACGGAAACCTGGAGACAGGGTAAAGATCACTATCGAAAGAAACGGCAAGACCATCGACCAGGATGTTGAACTAGGGGAATACAAAAAAGAAAATATATTCTTGGATATGGAGAAAAAATTTCCTAACCTTTTTGCCCCATTTCGTGAACTGCCCTATAAAATCCCGCAGTTCGTAGAGCCAAAATTTAAAAGTGGGATTTGGAGAAAATTTGAAAGCCGGAAATATATCGGTGTTAACCTCCAGGTTCTTAACCAGGACCTGTCCGAGTATTTCGGTGTCAAGGATGGACTGGGTCTTCTCATTGCCGGAGTCACGAAAGACAGCCCAGCGGAAAAGGCAGGATTAAAAGTTGGAGATGTTATTATTGGGGCTGACGGTCAGAAGATAGAAACCGTAGAAGATCTGATCGATATTATTCAGAAAAAAGAAGAAGGAGAAAAGATCTCCTTCGAATATATCCGCAACAGAAAGAAAAAGAAGATAGATGTGGAAATTGCACAGGATGAAGAAAACAGATTAGAGTGGACAAAGGAAATAAAAAAGCATAACGAGGAGCTGCTACGTCAGTTAAAGGAGACAAAAGAGAAGACAAAGCTCAGTCTAAGTAAGTTGTTTAAAAAGTATCAGAGCATCAAGGTTTAGCGACCTGCTTTTGTTTCCATATATATTTATTCGTTCCAGATCCAGCGGCCCTGTCCGTAACCCCGTGTGGACCATTTCATCAAGCTTCATATAATTGTTTCTCAGCTTGGAAAATAGAGAGGAAAGCTCTTTTTCGAGTAATAAATATTAATGATGTTATTTTTTTTATATAATCCTTTTGTTATTTTGTCAATATTTTCCAGTGCGTGATTTATCAGGGTTCTAGGAGAGGCCAAGGATTCAAGGATTCTAGGGTTCGAGTGAAAAGAAAAAAGATAAGAGTTTATATTAAAGCGCTTGAATCCTCGAACCCTTTTTTTTAACGTATCGACAAATTT
>CBDVEQ010000066.1:0-12447 GCA_965373045.1 uncultured bacterium
GTAACTCCTATGGCGTCACAAGGCCTGACACCAAAGATCACGGTGGCAGGAGGTTCAGATGTGGGCTCTTTCATTTCCGGGGTGTTTCCTTCAACATTGTGAAATTCAAAAAAGACTTCCCTCTGGGGGAAAATGATCATTTTGGGAGATTGGATGGTGTTGAGGTGGTCAAGTCTCATGGATTCCGGTTTATCCAAGGCCTCGTAACTCCAATGACTCTCTTTTTTAACAGGAGCGTAAATCTGATAGGCGTTCAGCTTTATCATCCATTGGGGAAGTGCTTTTTTTGTCAGAATTTTTTCCATGGCATCACCTGATAAAATCTTCCGGGTCTTCATCTCTAAAACTGGATATAAGGGCCGGGATTTCAATATCATAGCCAACATCGTAATCAAAAAGCTCTTTGGATTCTTTTTCCAATTTTTTATTCAAGAAACGCAGGGGAATATCCACTGGGCAGGCTCTCTCGCATTCCGCGCAGTCCACACAGCGCCCAGCAAGGTGAATCGCCCTGACCATATGATAGATAAAGTTTTCCGATGTGGTTGGAGATTTTTCCACCCACTTGATCTTCTGAGCCTTTTCTTCAGCGGGCGTATCGGGATAGACCGCAAAATTGATGGTGTCCACAACACATTCATCACAGTAACACATGGGACATATGGAGCGGCAGGCATAACAGCGGATGCATTTAGTGAGCTGTTCCTGCCAGAAATCCCATTTTTGTCCCTGGCTTTTGCTCTCCATCTCCTCCAGAGATCCGAAGGGGTTTTCAGGAGTCCGCACACTATCGCCTCCGAGAAGAACATCATGGATAACAGGGGAAGCGGTTCTGCATTCCGTGCATCTGTCAGCAAAGATATCTGCCGCAGGAACTTCAACTTTTCCTTCTGTTGTTGTAACCGTGAACGACTCGTTTTCGTTAAAATCGATCTGTGAGATGATATTGCCCATAAAATATTTACGGACCTTTTTGAGATCGACCATACCTGTTTTCCCGCAGGATACCCCAAGGATATAGACATTTTCTCTATCGATATAATTTTCCTGAAGCAGAACATTGACTGCTCTGCTGTCACAGCCTTTGACCACAATTCCAACAGGCCGTTCGTCAGGCTCTTTTTGCCCGAGTTTTTTCTTTTTTTCATCCTTGAGAAAGAGGACCAGGTTGTGAAAACAAGTGGGATTCCAGACAAGAGCGTCGAGGTCTTCGGGCTTATGGAAAAACGCGGGAACGGCCATAAAGCCGGCCGCCGGCTTTTTGTATCCGATGATGTATTTTACTGTTCCGCCTTCGAGGACATTTTTGGCTTCTTGTTTCAAATCTTCAAGAGCGACCATTATCCATTTCTCCTAAGCTTGGTTTGTGCACCGAGCGGTTTCAGCTCCTCAACAAACTCTTTGATAACCTCGGTGTACTTGGTCCCTTCCGCAGCGGAAACCCATGACATCTTAAAGCGTTCCGGCTCAAGGCCGATAAACTTCAGGAGTTCTCTCAACAGGGCGATTCTTCGTCTTGAATAATAATTTCCCTTGATGTAATGGCAGTCTCCAGGATGACAGCCGGATACGAGAACACCGTCTGCCCCTTTATTGAATGCCGAAAAGATATAGAGAGGGGACACGCTTCCAGAGCACAGGACCTGAATGGGAATTACATTGGATGGATATTCCATCCGGGAAACACCCGCAAGGTCGCTTCCTGCCGATGAACACCATTTGCACAGAAATGCCACGATTTTGGGTTCAAATTCTTCTGTCATCATCAGCCTCCGAGAGATGCATTTATCATTTCGTGGACCTGGTAAGGAGTTGAGTTTTTTACGCTTATCGCTGCCCTCAGGCAGGTCGCCGAACAGGTGCCGCATCCCTCACAAAGGACTTCATTGACCTCAGCAATTCCGTCTTTGATTGAAATGGCGTCATAAGCGCAGACATCCACACACATTCGGCATCCTGTGCACAGGTGTTTATTGACCTTTGCCACCATGGGGGAGTGATAAAGACGTTCCTGAGAGAGGATGCAGATGGCTTTGGCTGCGGCTCCACTGGCCTGAGCGACAGCTTCCGGAATATCTTTGGGCGCCTGAGCGGCGCCTGCGATAAACATGCCTGCGGACACACTTTCTACCGGTTTGAGTTTTGGGTGGGCTTCAGAGAAAAACCCGTCCTTGTCCAGGCTCATTTTCAGGATTTTTGCAAGCTTTTCCGTTCCTTCTGATGGGCGCATGGCCGTTGCCAGAACCACAAGGTCGGCATCGATCTCGATATCTTTTCCTATCAGGGTATCCACTCCCCAGACTTTAACCTTGTCTCCGTCCTGGAAGATCTTGGAAACCTTTCCTCTCAGATACAGAACCCCGTCGTTTTCAACCGTTCTTTGAACAAACTCTTCATACCCTTTTCCGCCCGACCGGATGTCAATATAAAAAACATAGGCCTGGCCGTCATGAACATGATGTTTGTACAGCAGGGCATGTTTGGATGTGTACATGCAGCAGATCTTGGAACAATAAGCGCAGTGTAGTTCGGGGTCTCGTGATCCCGCGCACTGGATAAAAACCACTTCTTTGGGTTCTTTAAGGTCTGAGGGCCTGATAACTTTTCCATTGGTGGGTCCTGATGCTGAGCACAGACGTTCGAACTGAAGCCCGTCCATCACATCAGGGATATTTCCGTATCCGTATTCTCCCATATTGGTCTTATCGTAAAGATCGTAACCCGTCGCAACAACAATGACTCCAATCTCTTCTTCCACGATCTCAGGTTTCTGATCAAAATCGATCGCTCCGGGATCGCACACATCAGCGCACTTGCCGCAAGCAATGGGCAATAGACCGGGACACCCTGTGTCATCCAGAGTAAATGTTGCCGGAATAGCCTGGGGGAAGGGAATATAAATAGCCCTTCGGCCGGTCAGGCCAAGCTCAAACTCGCTCTCTACGACAACCGGGCAGACTTTAGTGCATTCATCACACAAGGTGCAGAGGTCAGGATCGACATAGGTCGGTTTTTTAAGTATTTTGGCTTTAAAATTGCCCACATATCCTGAAACCTCCTGGACTTCGCTGTAGGTCAAAAGCTTGATCTTTTCATGTTTGGAAACTTCCACCATTTTTGGTGTCAGAATACACTGGGAGCAGTCCAGAGTGGGAAATGTTTCAGAAAGCTGTATCATATGCCCGCCTATGGAAGGCGATTTCTCAACAAGAATTACTTCATGTCCACTGTTGGCAATATCCAGAGCAGCTTGAATTCCGCTGATTCCTCCACCTATAACCAGGGCTCTTCTGGTGACAGGAACGCTGATGGGCTCCAGTTCCTCATTCTGCTTGACCTTCTCCACCACTGTTTTAGTGATTTTGATAGCCTTGTCTGTTCCTTCCTCTATATTCGGGTGAACCCAACTGCACTGTTCCCTGATATTGGCGATTTCGCATTGGAATGCATTCTTGTCTGCCTCTTTGACCGTGTTCCGGAAAGTGCTTTCATGAAGATTGGGGGAACAGCAGGAGACCACCACTTTGTCCAGGTCGTTCTCCTTGATGGATTCTACGATCCGTTTTTGTCCCGGATCAGAGCACATATACACATAATCTTCGGAATGGACTACGCCGTCATGCTTGGAGAGGACTTCGGTAACTTTTTTGACATCCACGGTTCCTGCGATGTTGGTGCCACAGTGACATATAAAAACTCCGATGCGCTTTTTTTTCATTTATGTCTCTTTTCTTTCATTGGAGATTTTTTCTGGTTTATATTTCTTTGTGGTTTTTTATTACTTTCTTTTTTAAGGACTTTCAGCCCGTGCTCGAAACCCTTATCAAATGCCTTGATATTAAGGTTGAGAAATCTGTCAGGAACCAGACCGGGAAGAGCCTTTTTAATCGAATCCTGGGAAGCTATATTTGTGATAGCGGCGAAAAATCCAATCATGACAAGGTTAGCAATGATCCGGTTCCCCAGTTCTTCAGCGAGTCGTGTTGCAGGGACTGAATAGATTTTGATATTGCTTTTTGATGGTCTTAATTTGACCAGATCATTGTCAATGATCATAATGCTGTTGTCCTTAAGTTCCGGTTCATAATTGTCGTATGCTTCCTGGGACATGGAAATCAGAACTTCCGGTGTAATGATGTAAGGGTAAAGAACCCTGTCTTCAGAAACGACAAGCTGTGAACTGCAGGCGCTTCCTCTGGCTTCGGGACCAAAGCTTTGAGTCATTGTTGCGTATTTATTATCATACAAGGAAAGGGCTTTTCCGATGATAAGGCCCATGCGGATGACTCCCTGTCCGCCGTATCCTGAGAATCTGATATCAGTCATTGTTTAATCTCCCATATAATTGATAATCATCTCCAATCACTTTGCTGAGATGAGTGTCCATAGCATCCAGAAATGTAGGCTCTTTTTTATCAATAAATTTTCCAACGATAAGTTTCCCCTGATAATCAATATCCAAAGTTTTGGTGTCAGCGCCGTGCTGGATCTCAGAGTTATCATAGTAATATTTTAAAAGATTTAGCCCGTCTCCGAGGCGGTTTCTTCGGGCGTACAGTGTGACGCAGGGAGTGATCACTTCGATGAAAGAAAAACCCCGGTGATTGAGCGCTTCCTGAATGGATTTGGTCACTCTCCTGAAGTGAAGGCATGTCCACCGTGCCACATAGGTTGCCCCTGCAGCATCAACCAGATAAGGAAGGCTGAAGGCGTTTTCAAAGTTGCCGTAGGGTGCTGTGGAAGCATTAGCTCCCTTAGGAGTGGTTGCTGCGACTTGACCTCCGGTCATGGCATAATTAAAATTGTTGACACATATAACCAGTATATCCATGTTTCGCCTTGCTGCATGGATGAGATGGTTTCCGCCAATACCAGCAATATCTCCATCTCCGCTGAAGACAATGACTTTTATATCAGGATTGGCCAGTTTTAATCCAGTAGCAAAAGGAATGGCTCTTCCGTGTGTTGTGTGAAAGGAATCAAACTTTACATATCCAGCTACTCTTCCTGTACAGCCTATGCCCGAAACGACCGCGAGCTTATCAAGGTCTTCATTGTTTTTCTTCACGGCTTCGGCAAACGAGGTGACGACTGTCCCGATCCCACAGCCTGGACACCAGATATGGGGCATTCGGTCCATGCGAAGGAGATTTTCAATGGGATTTTTTGCGTCATTCTGTTCTTCTTTTTTCATTTTGCTGCCTCCTTGATGACTTTAAAAATATCATCCGGGTTATGGACCCCTCCTCCGCAGTGATGAACAGGAAATACCTTTGTCTGTCCTGCAGAGCTTCTTTCAACTTCTCTTACCATTTGTCCATAGTTGATTTCGGGGAATACGAATGCTTTGATTTTTTTTGCCAGTTTATTAATCAGTTTTTCCGGAAACGGCCATACGGTTATCAGTCTTATAGTTCCCACTTTAATTCCTGCCTGCCTTGCCATTTGAACCGCCCGGAAAGCAACTCTGGACGTGATGCCGTAGGAAATCACAACAATCTCAGCTCCGTCGATATCTTCTTCTTCAAGTATTATGATCTTATCCGCATTGTCATTGATTTTATCTACTATATGACGGACCTTGATGTCTTGTGCTTTTGAATTGAGCGCAGGATATCCCCGTTCATCATGGGTCAAGCCTGTTATATGGAATCGATATCCATCTCCGGCTTTAACCATAAACGGGATTCCGTCTTTATCCAGTTTGAAGGGCATATATTTATCCTTTGGACCGGTGTACCATTTTCTTTCCACGACTTCGATCTCTTCGGCAGGGGGGATAACGACTTTCTCGTGCATATGTCCGATGCATTCGTCTGTCATGATAAAGACAGGAACGCGGTAAGTTTCGGAGAGATTGAATGCCTTGATGATCAGACTGAAGCACTCCTGTGGAGAATCGGGAGAAAGAGCGATAATATTGTAATCTCCGTGTGATCCCCATCTGGCCTGCATCATATCCTGCTGGCCGGGCAGTGTAGGAAGTCCTGTTGAGGGGCCAGCCCTTTGAACATTAGCAATAACAAGTGGTGTTTCTGTTATGGCTGCCAGACCGATATTTTCCATCATGAGGGAAAATCCAGGTCCTGAAGTTACGGTCATAGCTTTTTTGCCGCCCCACACAGCTCCGATCATAGAAATGATAGAAGCAAGTTCATCTTCCATCTGGATGAAAACTCCACCTATCATGGGGATACGTTCTGAAAACCGCTCCGCAGTTTCGGTAGAAGGAGTGATAGGGTAGCCCCCAAAGAACCGGCATCCTGCTGCGAGCGCGCCTTCGGCAAGCGCATAGTCGCCGTCCATATAGTGGGAACCTGTTAAAACACCCTTAGGGTCTGCTTTCACTTTTTTCAACTTCTTCCTCCTCTTTCTTGATCGTTACAAATATGGCAAACTCAGGGCATATTGTCTCGCATAGTTGACAATAACAACATTCATCCTCATTCTTGACAATGGGAGGATGATATCCCTTAGCATTAAATTCTTCAGATAACTCCAATATATCTTTCGGACAGTATTCCACACAGAACCCACACCCTTTACATGTGTTCTTATCTATGTGAATCCTGCCGATCATAGGTTTTAAATCGCCGTAATAACTCATGGTTACCTCAGATCAAACCCTTTTCTTTAAGAATGGGTTTAGGATCGATATAATGAAGATCGAACCTGAGACTGTCTTCAGGACAGTCCAGGGCGATCGCCAGAAGTTGAGTGAAATAAAGGATGGGAATGTGCTTGAATTCAGGATATTTTGCGACGGTGGCCTTCTGACGCTGGTCCAGATTAAAAGCGCACAGAGGACAGCTGACCGCAATTACATCAGCTCCCATAGATTGGGCTGATGAGAGGATCTTATGGGTTTTTTCTACAACGGTATCCGGATTTTTCACTGTTAGGTAAGCGCCGCAGCATTCGGTCTTGTAGGGGAAATCCACCGGAGTCGCGCCCAGTACAGAGGTTAGATCCTCCATGATAAAGGGATTCTCAGGGTCGTCAAATCCGATCTCCTGGGGTCGTATAAGATAACAGCCGTAATAATTAGCCACATTCAGGTCTTTTAGCTCCTTGGTCACCTTTTGAGCAATGTTTTCAAACTTGAGTTCATCCCTCAGGATTTCGAGCATATGGAGGATTTTGACATCACCCTGGTATTTAACCTCTTCTTTGTACATGAGGTCATTGATGATATCCAGGCTTTCTTGGTCATTTTTCATGCGCTCATTGGATCTTTTTAGTGTATTGTAACACATCGCGCAAAGGGTCATGAGGATGTCTGAATTAAGTTCTTTGGCCCGGATTAGGTTGCGGATTGGAGCCAGATGATGGATCAGATCGTCGGTGGCTAGAGAGAAAACAGTTCCGCAACAGTTCCAGCGATGAAGTTCTTCGACTTCCACACCAAGTTTGGCCAGGGAACAGAGGGCCGAATCCTCAAAGTTCTTAGCGTGGTTTTTTAAGGTACATCCTGGAAAATAGCTTAATTTCATTATGATGATTCCTTGTTGATGTGATGATTCGAAAAAATGGTGCCATCTTGGAATTTAGGATGTGAATTTTCGAAAACAACTTATGAGAGCGATGGGAGGAACATCCTCTTTTTCTGCCGTAGTAAGTTCTTTAATTTCAATGTGATCTTTCCTTTTTCTGAGAAGAAGCTGCCGAAGTGCTTCGATTACCTCTGCAATGTTGATTCCTTTGGGGCAGCGGACATTGCACGTCATGCAAGATGCGCAGACCCAGATGGCTCTGGATTCGAGAAGTTCATCTTTCATACCAAGCTGAGCGTAGCGGATGATCTGGTTGGGAAGAATATCCATGTCGTCGACAGCAGGGCATCCTGCCGAGCATTTTCCGCATTGATAACAGACAAGAAGATTCTGACCGCTTAACTCTTCGACCTTTTGGACAAAAGGACCTCTAATCGTTTTGCGGGAGATGTTGATTCTCATTTGAACCAACCTTTCATATAAAATTTTTCCATAAGAATTATGATGTGTTATTAAAACAGAACAGTAAATCATAATTGGTATTAGGTGTCAAGAAAATATGGAAAGAAATGGCGGTTCATCTCCCATTTAATTAATGTAAAGGATGGGCTAAGCTGCTTTGGGCCTAGTTGCCTTTGGCCCTTGTCCTCTTTTCTTATTTCGACTTCAATAGTTACATGTGGATTCTTTTCCAGCCAAAGATGAGGTACAAAAGGCAGAAGGAATTTATCAGAAGTAAATACTTGAGAATGATCATCAGTCCGAAAAGAGGAATCATGATGGCCGTGGTCAGAAGCGCCCCTGAAAAAGAGCCTAAAAGGTCGATTGCGTATCCAAGGCCGTAATTTTTGTGATCCTGAAGATAAAGTCTGTTCGACACAATAAAAAAATGGCCTCCAAGATAACCAAGTCCGAGAAGAAGAAGAACAAATATCCAATCCGGAGGGGATGCCCCTAAAAGATAAGATGTCAGGAGGATAAACAATACAAATCCCGATTGAATAACCGGCATGTTATAAAAACTGATTTGTTTCCTGAGCTTTCCATGGAATGCGCCTATAGATAAACCGGCCATGAATCCTGTAAAAAGGATAGCCACGGACCTGAAAAGACAGCCGTAACTGACCTGAAATGCAAAGATCAGAATGAGCTCCAGTACAATAGTGGTCATTCCCAGAACTCCAATAGGGATCATGAAGATCGCTTCTTTATTTCTTTTAACGGAAACAAAGAACAGTCCCAGGATAAAGAGGATCAAGGGTATATCCATTAACGGGAAGCGGCCGAGATTCGTGATGGCTAGAAATAGATCACTGCCGGAATCTTTAAATTGGCTGTTCCACAGGATGGTATTGAAAAAATAGCTTATAGGGCGGTGATCCCGGTTTAAAATAATATTGCCTGTTTGGACCGATTGCCTTAATTGATCTACTTTTAAAGAATTGAGTCGATCGAAAAGCATTGCCGGGCTGACAAAAGTATTGTTGAGTTTTAGTTCGCCGATACGGCTGGTCAGCGTCTTTATGTCCAATGTGAGAGGAGAATCAGATGCTAAAAATATATTGGTTGCACCAGGGACTATCTTGATATTGGGAAATACTGTGTTAAGAGAAAAATACAGGGAGGACAGAAAATTCTGCCGTTCTCTGCTGATATAGTTTTCACTCGAAGGGACCTTAAAAGACAACAGCCCCCCGTCTTTTAACTTACTCCGGGCTGATTGGAAAAATTCCAGAGTGTAGAAACGGTTGATCTGGGCTGTTGCGGGCTCGGGGAGATTAAGAATGATCATGTCGTACTTTTGTTGTGTCCGATTCAGGAAGGTCCTCCCGTCTTCAAAGATAATTTTGATCCTATTATGGTCAAAAAGAGCTTGTTCCTGCTCAGGGAGATAGCGGTGGGAAACCCGAATGAGTGTAGGATCAAGCTCTACATATTGGGCCCGTGCATGCGGGTATTTCATGAGCTGTTTAAGGCCACCTCCTATGGCTCCGCCGATCAGAAGCACGTCCTTCGCCTCAGGATTTTGCAGCATTGCAAAATGAATGCTTTCCTCCGCACCGGCAAGATTTGGATAGGAATAGGTCATATGACCGTTGGAATAAAAACTTATCTGGTCTGCTGTTTTTATGACCTGGATTCTTCCATATGAACTGTCGCAGCTTTCAATCATATGAAAGGGCTTCCAGTAGGCCTTTTGTGAGGGCCCGTCTATCAGGGTAAAAAGCAAAAGAAACAGGATAATTCCTGCTGATGAAAGGCGGTATTTATTTGAGTTGTAAACGAACAAGGAACCAATGCAGACAAAAGCAATTATTAATGAGGCTCCCTGCCAGTCGGATAGGACAGGAATAAGATAAAAATAGAGCAGAGCGCCTGCTGTGGCTGAGCCCAGGGATTCCACCAGGTAGACTTTTGGCAGATCTCCCGATTGAAAATGAACATTAAATACAAAGAGAATTCCCAGTGGAAAACCGACCAGAAGACAAAGCAGAAAAATAAACAAAAACATTGAGACAATTCCTAATGTTTCGGCAGGAAGGGTTCCAAGTACGAATCTGGAATACCGGATCAGGGCAAGGGCAACAGGAAGTAGAATGAACAAAACACAAAAAAGGCCGGTTTGTCTGGACAGCTTGAATCTGATCCTTGAGGCGGATAAGCTGCCTATTCCTCCCCAGAACATCCAGGAAGCCAAAATAAGTCCGTAGGTGATCTCATTCCCATAAAACTGTGCATTAAACTCCCTCATGAGATATATCTGGCTTGAGAATGCCATAAAGCCAAGAAGAAATGGGGATATGGTTTTTCTCATGTGAATAATCCAGGTTAATTCCTCAATGATCGATCGATCGGATCTACGTCCAAACTCCGGGTATTTTATTGCCGCAGAACCGGCATTTGCCTTTATTCATGTTAACTTCTTGGATTCTATATCCGGTACGCTTGATGATGATGTTTTTACATCGGGGGCAGATGGTACTTTCCGCCGTATGGCCGGGAACGTTTCCTACGTATACATAATGAAGTCCCTCTTCAAGAGAAATATCCCTGAGTTTTTCCAGTGTGGAGACAGGAGTGGGAGGGAGATTCTTGAGCAGATACATTGGCTGAAACCGAGAGTAGTGGAGTGGGACATCCGGACCGACTGATGAAAGGATCCATCGGCTCATTTCCCGGATTTTTTCAGGATGATCATTCAGTGTAGGGATAACAAGATAGACGATTTCCAGCCAAACCGGACTTTTAGCAATGATCTCGATGGCTTTTTTGACAGGAGCAAGTTCTCCTCTTACATATTCTGTGTAAAATTCCTGATGAAAGGCTTTTAAGTCCACTTTTACTGCATCAACAACAGGGAGTAATTCAAGGAGAGGATTTTCTTTAATGTGGCCTCCGGTGACCACCACGCTTTTTATGCCTTTTTTCCGAGCTTCCTTAGCCGTGTCATACATGTATTCGTAAAAAACTATAGGCTCGGAATATGTGTATGCGATAATAGGGCAGTCATATTTAAGAGCGGATTCTGCGACCAGGGATGGTGGAAAATCCACATGGTTGATTTGCTCGGGTCTTACTTGTGAGATCTCCCAGTTCTGGCAGAATTTACAATTGACATTGCAGCCTGCAGAGGCGATGGACAAGGTCCGGCTCTGTGGGAGAAAATGGAAAAACGGCTTTTTCTCGATGGGATCGACATGAATAGAACAGGCCTTGCCGTAGACCAGAGTATAATAGGTGCCTTCCTGATTTTCTCTGACACCGCAATAACCTCTTTCTCTGTCCCCCAGGCGACAGAGACGGGGACAAAGAATGCATTCGACTTCACGGTCGGGATGTTTTTTATAATATTTGGCTTCAACCCTGGAAAGGTTGGCGCTGTTACCGAAAGCATACATATCTGTAAAAAGGCCTGAAAGACCGGACCCGGCAGCTAGTCCGGCTCCTCCGGCTGTTTGGATGAATTGACGACGATTCATTCTTCTTCCTCGATTACCTGAATGTTTTCCCGAGTTGCTTGACCAAGCCCCATTTTTTCGGCTGTTTTCAGATATCCCGGCTCGCGTTTTTCTTCTTTTAGTGAAGGCAACCCTTTTTTTGCCCTCAGGTTTTCGATGACCTTCCATCCTGTGTAGTCAGCGGCGACCGGGTCCAGGCTGAAGATCAAAGATCCGTACCTATCAGCCCATTTTGCATGATAGGCAGGGCCGCGGTGATATTGAACGGTCAGGCAGTCCACAATGGTAAGCCTGTGTTTTTTCCCTATAGCCGGGCATTCAAAAAGTTCGGGGATAAAAGGATTGCAGTTTAAATCGTGGTATTTATTTGGGTTGTGGATAGCGCCAAAATAGTTTTTCATTCCTGCTGTTATTCCGGCCAGGCCGTGGTCTTTCAGAATGGCCAGACTGATGGATGATGAGATCTTTTCAGACTGGATGTTGGACAAGCGGCTCCCTATGTTGCGGTTGGAGATCAGATTTGGATTGTAGCCAATACCCTGAGTGTCAGTACCATAGATCAGAGGGCTTTTTCTTTGAAGGGTGAGTCGAAACCCGGCTTCTAGCAGCTCTCGATTGGAGCGGTCCCAGATAGTAATAGTGCGGGGAGAATAATTTCTCTCAATATAGGCAGCCGTTATCAAAGCGAGTTCAGGCCGCGTGGAAATTTTTTTCCCTCCGAGTGTATTGATTTTGATTCCTACAGAGGAAAAAGAGTCGAACAGTTGCTGTCCGGTTGAATCCTGGAGAAGCGTGAATCCCCGGGAAAACAGATGTGTCAGTCTTTTTTCATCAATGTTCCCACTGGAGGAGATGACATGTGCTGACCGGACAATAAAAACTTTTGACATGAACATTTATTATAAGTTACTCCTCAATAATGGGGAAGTCAATAAACCGCGGGTGTCAACGCAACGTGAAAATGTCCGGTTCTTAGCAAAATGAAAATGTCCGGT
>CBDVEQ010000067.1:0-12405 GCA_965373045.1 uncultured bacterium
AATTGGTAAAGGAATACTGGAAATGGTGGAAATCAGTTGCCCCTTTAAAATGTAGCGATATTCGGACTCCTGAAACAAGCTCAAAGGTATGTGCCCGCCTCGGTAAATTATCGGCAGCAAAAATCGAAGAACTGATAAACAAAATAGATATTTAAGAAAATAAGTTCTTCTTATTCAATCGGGATTTCATTATAAATTGCTCTCAATCTTTTTTGCCAATCAGCAAATTTTGAAGGCTCATACTCTGGAGGAAAGTCTTGATATATAGCTGCTGCTTCTTTTGATAAACGGATAGTTTTTTTTAAATTTTTCAATAGAGAAATCCGATCTATTCCTTTTATCAGCTTTTTCAAGGTGGAAAAAGTACTTTTTTGTTGATTTAATCCTTGAAGATCCTTTGCCTCAATAATACCTCGTTTAAAAAGATAATTGAGATCCTGTTCCTGATTATTTCTTCCCATTAAAAAGAGTCGAATAATGTCTAAGGCTGCAAATTCTGATCCAATTTTTGTTTTATAAGTAAAATTGTAGTTCCATAGTGTCTTTTTATCTAAAGGTCTGTTTTGCTTAAAAGCTTGCACAACAGGAAAGGCGGCATAGTATCCTGCATACATAGATGCTGCAACTCCTGATCCGTCAATAGGATTGATCTGACAAGCTGAATCGCCCATTATTAAAAAGTTGTCTGCAATAAATGAGTCTAAACATCGCCGGACAGGAATAATTCCTCCGTATCCTGCGCGGATAATTTTATCTCCAATGTCCTCCTTATACTCCTGGAGATATTCTTTGACTATATCTTTTGGATTATCATGGTTTAAAAGATTAAATGTCCCTGCTAAAATATCTACTAGTCCCTTCTGTCGAAAACTAATCCATGAAACTCCTTTATGATGACCAAAGCGCACAATTCGTTCCGTTCTTGAAGTAATGGCCTCGCGAATCTCTCGATATAAAACAAAAGTGTCTTCTTTTCTTATTTCTTTTTCAAAATCAGATTCAAATGGAATCTGCTTTCGTAAAGTTGCATCGATACCGGTTGCATCTACAATTAGATGGGCAGAAACATCTCTTTCTTCCTTATTTCTATCTTGAATAAAAACTCCACTGATCCTATCTTCAGATACAACTGGTTTCAATACCTTAGTTTTATCCTGGAATTCTGTTCCCGCTTTCACGGCCATTTTTAAAAGTCGTCCAGCCAGGAGTTTCCTATCAATAGAATATTTTTTACCGGATAACACTTGCATTCGTGTTTTTCCATCAGGTGATGTGTAAATAGAAGCGCTATAATTCAATCGTTCCGGAGGTATTGGAGGCGGAGTTTGTGTGTCTTTAAATACTTCTTGCTTAACAGCATCCCACCAATCATGTCCAAGTTTATCTTTAGGATTTTCATCTAAAAGAAGAACTTTTAATCCCTTACTTGCTGTGTGGCGCGCAAAAGAACATCCAGCCACTCCAGCGCCACAAATTATGATATCGTACATTTTAAATACCCTTTTTTTTCTTTTTGTATCCGAGTGTTATTTTCCCATAAAACTACATGCATTTTAAAGAAATTATAATGGTCTGGACAATTTAGGCCAAAATGAATCGCAATTTAATGTATAGCTCTACTCGTTTTATTAAAAGAACTATATTTATCGATTTATTATCCTATGATGTATATATACATCATAGGATTATCTTATAAATAAATTCCATTCAAATTTAAGTCGATAAACAAATCCTGTCTTGAGATATTCGGCTTATTTGATATATGACGTCTGATGTAGTATATATACTACATCAGACTTCGTTATTACTAATTATTTGGAAATTTATCTTGACAAGAAAGGAATATTGTGCTAATTTGTATATATACAAATTAGCATTTGGAAGTTAAGTAATAATTAAAAATATTATTGACACTACATAATATGCATACTATGTATTGTTGGAGTAAAAATGAGAATCTCAAGGCTAAAAATTGCAAAAAGTGATATACAAAAGTATTTTGAAAATCTCCCTTCTAATGTGCTTACACGTGCACAAATTGACAAAATCCTATTGGAGAATAGAAGATTTTGGAGGGTGACTGCCTCCACTACTGTTCAAAAATTTATTGAGTTTTTGCTTAAGGAGACAAAGCTAAAAATAATAAAATTTAAATTCCCTTCTCGAACAATGGATAGATACATTTGGGGAGATGCTTCAACTTTCGAGATAGTTGCATCTCTAAAATCAGAGGCTTATTTCACTCATTACACTGCAATGTATTTACACGAACTCACTGAGCAAATCCCAAAAACACTTTATATAAATTATGAGCAACTTCCGAAACCCAAAGGAACTGGAAGACTTATTCAACAAAGAATAGACTCCGCTTTTAGGCGCCCCTGGAGAACAACAAATAACATATCTTCTTATAAAGGCTATAAAATATGCCTTTTGAACGGCATGTTTACTGGAAAGCTTGGTGTCATTGAGACTTACGGACAAAATGGAGATAAAATTTATGTTACGAATATAGAAAGGACTCTCATTGATATTGCTGTAAGACCCGTCTATTCTGGAGGAATTTTTCAGGTCCTAAAAGCCTACAGACTTACACATAGTAAAGTATCAATAAACAAATTATCGGCCATGCTGAAGAAGCTCAATTACATATACCCATATCATCAGGTTATCGGATTTTACCTAGAGAAAGCTGAAAAATATAAAACGTCTCAGATAAATCTGATGAAAAAATTCGATATGAAATACGATTTCTACTTAACTCATCAGATGAAGAAAATGAGTTATTCAAAAAATTGGCGTTTATATTTCCCAGAGGGGCTTTAAAACTTCACAACGACTAATTATATAATCAAAGTAATAATCATATTCCTTTAGTTTTACACCAGCTTTCACTGTATCTTTCACAGCATCGAAATCAGATCGATGAAATTCTTTATATTTGTCTATATCTCTAATTAATTTTAAAGGAACCTTTTTAGTACTAAATATGGACTTTAATAATTCAATGTTCTTTTTCGAATCTATCTGAATTCTATATTTTTTAAGAAGATAATAAATATCCACAAAGTCTCTTGCTCTTGCTGTCCGATGTTGACTCTTTACCAATTTTCTATATTCAGGCATTTGTTGACAAATAGCTCTCAGCTTTTCAAACACTATCATTTCAGGTGAATAAATATAAATCCTGTAGCCTTTTATATCATGTTCTTGTTTGTTATCACAAAACTCAAACTTACTTATTTGTATATAAAACTTTTTCCTATCACTGGGTCCCACAATCAGAGCATTACGTCTCAGAGAATCTATATCATTTTGTAAATTAGGATATTTATTCCTTTCAATTACCTTAAACTCAATTTCATAGCCGCCCCAAAAATCTTTTAGTTCTGGAGTTATGATCCTAGGTTTCTCTGTAAATTTTATATCGAATACTGCATATCCAACTTCTTGAAAAGTTTCCTTAAGAACTTTTTGGACTTTGGTCTTTATACTATCAAGATTGCTTGCGTCGAATTCGTTCTCCATCGACAAATCAATGTCTATTGAAGACCGCGCGGAAACTCCATAAATCAAATCCAGAACATTACCTCCTTTTAAGACCAGCACATCCATTAAATCATCATCAGAAAACATTGCTATAATGGCCAATATTTTAATTTGTTCGAGGTAATCTAAATCCATAATATACGTTCCTTTATTAATATCCGATATATCTCTTCAATTCAAATTTTCTTGAAAGTCTCCTAATGAAAATATGATTATTTATTGCATTGGAGTATCGCATTGCAATTTCAGAAATTGGATATCTAATAATATTCTCAATCTCATTATAACTCCGTATCTCCTCTTAGAATACTAGTCTCGCTATTATCCTGACCTTTTCGTCTGAAGTGGTTGGAACTATCCCCCGTTTTTGACACCACTTTGGAGGCTAATTTTCGCTAACATAATCTGCTTTATTCATAAAAACTGCCGATAACCTAACATAACTTATTATATATCATCCAGTCAGACTTTTTCTCCGAACAATTTCCGCCATAACAATGATACTTTTAAGAAATCTCATTCCCTGATGGTTTTTTATAATTCTTTTTTTTCTTGACGATAGGCTGGCCAGGCTGCAAGTAGTTTGATTTGAAATATTTTTCAGTCTAAGTTATCATAAAATTAGATTTTAATCTGATTCCAATACTTTTCTGGAGTACATTTATTCATGATTCGTAGAAAACGTCTTTTATACATAATATTCATATCAGCCTTTCTACTCCTTTCGATTTCAGTCATTTCTCAGCAAAATAAAGGAGTCCTGGACCCGGAAAACGACAATGAAGCCAGACTCAACCGCCTGCAGCCTCCTGAAAAGGTGATGGAGGCGGTGGGCATTACTCAGGGGTTGGTCCTGGCCGAGATCGGGGCAGGTCGTGGTCGCTATGTGGTACAGCTTGCTGTTCGTGTCGGAAAGACGGGAAAGGTCTATGCCGAAGATATTGACGCGGCAGCCCTCAGACATCTGGAAGGCCGCTGTAAAAAATGGGGCCTGGACAACGTTGAAACCATCCTGGGGGATGTCACGAATCCAAAACTCCCTGAAGGAAAACTGGATCTGATTTTTGTAATTTCCTCTTACCATCATTTCGATGATCCCGTTGCCCTGCTGCGCAATGCAAAGCCTGCATTAAAAGCGGATGGAAGGTTGGCGATCGTGGAATGGTTGCCCTGGAATGGGAACGACAGAGAGGGCACGTCGCCCGAGGACATGGAAGCTCAGATGAAGGCCGCGGGTTATGTTCTTATAAGCACCCAAAGCTTATCCCCTGCGAAGCCTTTGAATATTTATATGTTCCGCCCTGACGATTCTTAATTTAGCCTGACTACTTCTGATAAAAAGGAGCCACATGATGGATATTGCCGCCCAATTGACCCAGGAACTTGCTGTTCAGCCTTGGCAGGTGGAAAATACTCTCAAGCTTCAAAGCGAAGGCGCCACCGTTCCTTTCATCTCCCGCTACCGCAAGGAAGCCACTGGAAATCTGGATGAGACCCAGATCAGGGCTCTTATCCAGAAACACAATTACTATCAGAAACTCGAAGATCGGAAAATCACCATTCTCGATACCATCAGGAAGCAGGGAAAGCTGACTCCTGATTTGGAAAATCGCATTCGCGAAACCATAAATAAAACAGAGTTGGAAGACCTATACCTTCCCTACAAGCCCAAAAGAAAGACCCGGGCGACCAAAGCACTGGATGCAGACCTTGAGCCCCTGGCTCACTGGATTTTCAACTTAAAAGACGGATCAGCCGACCTTTTGGCTGAGGCCGCCAAATATATAAAAGAGGACAGCGATTTTGACAGCCCTGAAAAAGTTCTCCGCGGCGCCTGTGATATTCTGGCTGAAGAATGGGCTAATGACGCGGATGTGCGCAAAGAGTTGAGGGAGATGACCGCAAAGAAAGGAGTCCTGTCTTCCGCTGTCCGCAAGGAATTCGCCGGTATCAAAACCAAGTTTGAAATGTACTATGAATACAAGGAACCCATTAAAACCATTCCCTCCCACCGCCTACTCGGCCTGCTGCGCGGTGAACGCGAGAAGGTGCTCCGTGTTAAGCTGGAGATACCCCGCAAAGAATCCCTCTCTTTCGTTGTTTCCCGTTTTCTCCGCCATCCCCTGAGCGCAGCAGCAGACATCTTAAAGGATACAGCTGAGGATTCCCTCGACCGTCTTCTCCTCCCGGCCATCGAAACAGAGATCCGGAACACATTTCGCGAGAAGGCGGAAGATGAGGCAATCCGGGTCTTTGGCAAAAACTTGAAGGAGCTTTTCTTAGCCCCTCCCGCCGGCCAGCGCCCGGTATTGGGAGTGGATCCCGGCTTCCGGACGGGCTGCAAAGTTGCTGCCATGGACGCCACGGGACAATTGCTGGAGCACCAGACCATCTACCCCCACAAACCACAGGAACATGAGGAAGAAGCCAAGATCACATTGCTCTCAATGATTCAGGAACACAACATCGAGCTTATCGCCATCGGCAACGGGACGGCCAGCAGGGAAACGGACCGGTTTGTAAAAAAGGCCATCAAGGAACTTCCTGAACACCGGCGCCCTGCGGCCGTCATTGTCAATGAGTCCGGCGCCAGTGTTTACAGCGCTTCACCGATCGCCCAGCAGGAATTTCCTGACTATGATGTCACGGTACGCGGGGCCATCTCCATCGGACGCAGGCTTCAGGACCCGCTTTCCGAGCTGGTAAAGATCGATCCAAAATCCATCGGTGTCGGGCAGTACCAGCACGACGTCGATCAGAAAAAGCTCAAATCCTCACTGGAAGATGTCGTAGAAAGCTGTGTCAATATGGTGGGAGTCAACATCAACCTTGCCTCGGAGGAACTCCTGAAATACGTATCGGGCCTCAATAAGACCAACGCCAAAAATATCATTCGTCACAAAAATCAGAAAGGCGCCTTTATGTCCAGGGAAGAATTGAAGGATGTTGCCGGCTTCGGAGACAAAACCTTCGAGCAGTCGGCAGGTTTTCTCCGTATCCCTGATGCCGCCAATCCCCTGGATAACTCCGCCGTCCATCCCGAACGCTATCCACTGGTTGGTGAGATGGCCGACGCTTTTGGCCTTTCTGTTGATAAACTTGTCGGCCGGACAGATTTCGTGGATTCCATCGAAACCGGACGCTTTGTGTCCGATGATGTCGGCCTGCCCACTCTCGAGGATATAATTGCAGAGCTTAAAAAACCCGGACGTGATCCCCGCCGCACCTTTGCCTATGCCAGCTATTCCGAAGGGGTAGAAGACATCACCGACCTTTCTCCAGGCATAGTGCTGGAGGGGACCGTCACCAATGTCACCAATTTCGGCGTCTTTGTCGACATCGGTGTCCACAATGACGGACTGGTTCACATCTCCCAGATGGCAGACAGATTTGTCAGGGACACCAAGGAGATCGTTCATGTTGGACAGGTGGTCAAGGTACGGGTGCTGTCCATCGACCTGGAGCTGAAAAGGATCGCCCTGTCACTCCGGAAAGGCTGAGAAAGATTGAGGAGCACAATGATTTACTTAAAATCATTTGAATAGATTCAGAGTTTCATGGTTCAGGAGGAAGAAATGAAGAAAAAGAGATATATACTTTATGCTTTTCTAATTTTATTCTTAGCAAGCCAATATAAACCTGTTTTCGCCTCCTCTGAGGATAATTTCCAAAAGAAAATTGACAGCTATGTTCGTACTGCGGTTGATGCAGGATTTTCGGGCGCTGTGCTGGTCGCCAAAGGAGGAAAAGTGATCCTCCAAAGCGGATATGGATTGGCCGACAGAGAAAAAAACATTCCGGTGAGGAAAGAAACTGTATTTGATATTGGATCCATCACCAAACGCTTCACCAAGGCGGCTGTCTTGAAATTGGAAGAACAGGGAAAACTTAGAAGAAGCGATACTCTCAATAAATTTTTTGACAATGTTCCTGAGGACAAGGCTGGGATTACTGTAAAGCAAGTTCTTGAGCATACGGCTGGTTTTCACGAATACCATGACACAACAGGCGATTTCGAAAAGATGGATCGAGAGCAAGCATTAAAAACGATCCTCAACCAGAAACTTCGCTTCAAGCCTGGAAATCAGGAGGCCTATTCAAACTCCGGATATACGCTGTTGGCAGCCATTATTGAACTTAGTTCCAAACAATCCTACCAATCCTTTCTTAAGGAGTATTTGTTTAAGCCAGCCGGTATGAACCGGACAGGATTCTACCGGGATTCTTTGTGGAAAAAGGACGAGGTTGCTATTGGCTATGAGGGCAAGACTATCGGTGAGAAAAACTCTCCCCATTACTGGCCGCACATGACATGGGCGCTTATTGGAGGAGGGGGGATGGTTTCTTCTGTTGGCGAACTCTATAAATGGATTCAGGCACTTGAAGCCGGCAAGGTCCTATCAGAAAAGACAAAAAAGGGAATGTATGATCCGCAGGGGAATCCTATGGCCTATGCTGGAGGAAATGATTTTGGATTCAGCGCAGTTGTTTTCGAGTACCCCAAAGAAAAAAAATATATCATTGTTGCAACCAATGCACATGACAATGTCAGCGCTCCCTCCCTGGGCCGGCAGATCTCCAGGATTTTGAAAGGCGAAGAGCCCCAAAGCATTAAACCAAAGGACATTAAGAAAAGCTCCTCCGTTGCTGGCAAATGGGGGCTTCCCAACTCACCAACAGGCCAAAGGTCCAGCGCTTTCCTGGAAGCGGTCAACCGCCAGGATTTGGATTATGTGCAAGATTTCATTGAAGAGAATCTGACCCCTGCATTCATCGGTCAGTTTTCCATGGAGGAGCACATTTCTATTTTTAAAGAGCTACATGAAGATATGGGAAAGATAAACCTCCTGGGTGCAAAAAAAACAGGTGAGTTCATTGCTGAGCTTTTGATTCAATCAATAAGCTCGGGACAGGTTCTCAGGATCTTCCTTGAACTTGAGCCCGATGAGCCTTACCTCATTTCAGGTTTATCCATTAAAGAAGAAAAAAAATAGAAAATTAAGCGGACACCTCTCCGGGATCGACAATAGCTTTATCAGGTAAAACAGCCAGTGGATCCAAGCGATTCTCCTTCCAAATGGTGATTCACAAAATATTCTAGCAGTATTCCCTTCTTTCGTGAATGGTCGGTGGATGAACCGAAATAGAAATGCTGGATTTATGCCTTGACTTTGTTACAATTAATAAGCATAATTACCATTACTTTGATACATTTATAATTAATTATTGGATTGACTTTGTTATATTATTATTTTATCTTCATGCTAAAATGAAACTTTTTAATCGAAAAATAATACTCCTTTTAAGACAATGGGCTAATTCACCAGATAGAAAACCATTAATATTGAGAGGAGCAAGACAAGTCGGGAAAACAACTGCTATAAACATATTCTCAAAAGAATTTGATCAATACATTTATTTAGATATGGAAAAAACAGAAGAATCCGCTCTTTTTAAGAGAAATCTGAGTGTCTATGAACTTCTGCAATCTATTTATTTACATAAAAATATCTCTCCCAAAAAAGGCAGGATGCTGCTTTTTATTGACGAGATCCAAAATTCTCCAGAAGCCGTTTCAATCTTGAGATATTTTTATGAAGAAATTCCAGATCTATTTGTTATCGCAGCCGGATCGTTATTTGAAATTATGATCACATCCAAACAAATTAGTTTTCCAGTTGGCAGAATTGAGTTCCTTTATCTATACCCATTAACTTTTGAAGAATTTCTTATAGCAATGGATGAAGAAAATGCTCTCCAATTAATGAAGTCTATCCCTCTACCAGAGTATTCATTCAATAAATTGATGAAACTTTTCCATACCTTCACACTGGTTGGAGGAATGCCTGAAATCGTTGCAAAATACAGACAAACTCAAAAAATTACTGATCTTAATTCTATCTTTGAATCCCTCTTTACAGCCTATTCTGATGACATCAGTAAATATGCAAAAAATGAATCTATGAGAAATATTCTTAAACACTGTATTGAGAGTGCGCCTTATGAAGCTGGAAAAAGAATTATTTTTGCAGGATTCGGAAAATCAAATTACAGATCTCGTGAAATTGGAGAAGCACTCCGAACACTTGAAAGAGCAAAAATTCTATACCTATTGTACCCGGCTGTCTCAACAGAAATACCGATATTGCCCAATAAAAAAAAATCTCCGCGGTTACAATTTTTTGATACCGGGATATTAAACTTTAGGGCCGGACTTCAAAAATTTTATTATGAATTTGATAATCTCCACTCATTTTACAAAGGTATTCTTGCTGAACATATCGTTGGACAAGAATTTCTGGCTTTAGACAGTTCAACCTCAATCAATCCTGTATTTTGGACAAGAGAAAAAAAACAATCTTCTGCAGAGATAGATTTTATTCTCCAATTTGAAAGATACGTAATTCCTGTAGAGGTGAAATCTGGGACGACTGGAACTTTACGTTCAATTCATCAGTTTATGAATCGATGCGATCATCCTTATGCAATAAGACTTTACTCTGGTCCCTTAAAAATTGATAAAACAAAAACTCCGGAAGGAAGTAATTTCTTTCTATTAAATATGCCTTATTTTCTCGCGGGAAAGGTATCACACTATCTAGGATGGTTTATGCAGGAAGTAAACGGTATCACTTGAAATCCCAGCTTCAGAAATTCAGCGGACACTTCTCCGGAATCGACAATAGCTTTATCAGGTAAAACAGTCAAAGGGTCCAAGCGATTCTCCTTCCAAATGGTATTATCCCATATTTCCCAATTATGAACCTAAGTGTTTATATCACATGAAATTAGAGAGAACATTTACATGGAAGCGAAGGGAAAGAATGGAGAAAAATGGGAATATAAACGGCCAAAAGACGGTTCAGGTCCAATCAAGAACATGAAAATAGACTGGAAAAATGGGAAATTTGAATTCAAAATGGATAAAGTGGACCTAAGCGGACTTACAAATCCCAAGGTAATAATCAGAGTCAGCATCTATACTACATTACTTTGTCGAGAATTAATCGACATGACCGTGAAGAAAGACAAATGGGAGTATTAGAAAGGACACTAAGAACAAAATTTAAAATAATAGCTACTTACTAATATTTTCCATTCAATTTCTTGTTAAATAATTTGTGTCAATTCTCTTGACAAAAATTCAATAATTGGTTATTATGCCAATTATGAAAATGAACAGCAGGAAAAGAGCTCGTTGTGAAACAAGGGCAGCCGTATTAAAGGCCCTTGCTCATCCAACTCGATTATTTATGATAGAAGCGCTTGCAGATAAATCCTATTGCGTCTGCGAGCTTACAGAAATGGTGGGACTGGATATTTCTACTGTATCAAAACACCTGTCGATTCTTAAGAATGCCGGATTAGTCAATGTCGAAAAAAAGGGAAAGCAGGTGTTTTACAGTCTCCGCATGCGCTGTGCTTTGAATTTCCTTGATTGTGTTGAGGCCGTGCTTAGAGAGCAAGCACAAGACCGAATAGACGCAATAAAATAATTTTTTAAATTATATTTGGTCAATTGGCAAACAATGCATAATTAAATTTTAAGAGATAGAACCTATGAGTCAGACAGACTGGAAAAGCGAATGGAAGCCTCTCTCGATAATTACTCTTGTATTTCTGGGAATTTTTTATCTTCCTTTGGGTATCCCCCGGTTCGATAACGCTCTTATGGAATCACTGAACCTTGCGAAATGGTACGCTCAAGAACACGTTCTGACATGTCTCATTCCCGCTTTTTTTATTGCTGGGGCAATTGCGGTATTTGTGAGTCAGGCCTCCGTAATGAAATACTTCGGGGCAAAAGCAAAAAAGGTTCTCGCCTACAGCGTCGCATCCGTATCAGGCTCTATTCTTGCCGTTTGTTCATGTACAGTCCTTCCCCTTTTCGCAGGAATATACAGGATGGGAGCAGGATTAGGTCCTGCCACAGCCTTCCTGTATTCCGGGCCGGCAATCAATGTTCTGGCAATAATTTTAACGGCTAGAGTCCTGGGACTCAAACTTGGAATCGCCCGCGCTTTGGGAGCCGTCATTTTTAGTATCGTTATCGGGCTTTTGATGCATTTTATTTTCCACAAAGAAGAAGTGGAAAAGGCCAATGCCCAGATGGCAATGCCTGAGCCCGAGGTTACTAGATCTCTGTGGCAGAATGCTCTTTATTTTGCCTCAATGATCGGGATTCTGGTATTTGCGAATTGGGGAAAACCGGAAGATCCTTCAGGATTCTGGTATCTCATATATTCTTTAAAATGGTTCATCACCAGTGGTTTCGCTCTTGCATTGGCTCTTATTCTTGTGGCCTGGTTCGGACTCAAATGGAGGAAGGTAGCCGTGGCGTTCATTCCCTCTATTTTCCTTGGACTGGCATTTCCCCACGAACCAGTCATTGCCTTTGCTGCGGGTGTCATCGGGCTTTCAATCTTAACCAGTACGGACAAAGGCGAGGTTGGAGACTGGTTTAGTTCCACATGGGGATTTACCAAGCAAATATTGCCGCTTCTCTTTTTCGGAGTGCTCATAGCCGGCGTTTTGCTCGGACGTCCGGGACATGAAGGACTGATTCCATCAGAGTGGGTGAGCTCTGCAGTGGGAGGAAACTCCATTTTGTCGAATTTATTCGCTTCGGTGGCCGGCGCTTTCATGTATTTTGCCACTCTTACAGAGGTCCCCATACTCCAGGGACTCATCGGAAATGGGATGGGACAAGGACCTGCTTTGGCGCTGCTCCTTGCCGGCCCCGCTTTGAGCCTTCCCAACATGCTGGTTATTCGCAGTGTAATGGGGACAAAAAAAACAATAGTGTTTATCTCCCTTGTCATTTTGCTTTCAACAATAACCGGTTTGATATACGGA
>CBDVEQ010000068.1:0-12315 GCA_965373045.1 uncultured bacterium
CCATGTTACTTCACGGCACAACCACGGTTGAGGCTAAAAGCGGCTATGGCCTGAACCGCAAGGACGAAATAAAACAGCTCGAGGCAATCCGGGAAGCCAATATCCAACATCCGATCGATATTATTCCTACATTTATGGGCGCTCATGAGGTGCCTCCGGAATATCGATCGAATAAAGACGCCTACATCGACCTTCTGATCAACTCCATCCTCCCTGAAGTAAGAGACAAAAAGCTGGCTGTTTTTTTTGATGCTTTTTGCGAGGAGGGAGTCTATTCCGTCCCGGAAACAAGGCGCATGGTCAGGGCAGCTAAAGATCTTGGATTTCAGATCAAGATCCATGCCGATGAGTTCTCTGCTCTGGGCGGTGCCCAGATGGCAGCAGAAGAAGGGGCAATTTCTGCGGATCACCTGATGGCTCTTTCAGAAGAAGGCATTCAGGCGCTTTCACAGAGCAATACAGCTGCAACGTTCCTCCCTGCTGTTCCCTTTTTCCTAATGCAGGAGAAAAAAGCTCCTGCCCGTGCGTTAATAAACAAAGGAGCCATAGTTGCATTGGCAACAGATTTCAATCCTGGCAGTTCCATGACAGAGTCCATGCACTTTATCATGCAATTAGCTGTCTACACTCTCGGGATGGGGATAGAGGAAAGTATAAACGCAGCTACAGCCAATGCCGCTTATGCCGCGGGAATAGATGAAGAAGTCGGATCCCTGGAAATAGGGAAAAAGATGGATCTAATCCTATGTGACTCACCTAATTATCTTTATCTGGTTTACCACCTGGGGATCAACCCGGTCAAACACGTCATAAAGAATGGTCAGATCGTTATACGAGACAGGCAGCTAGCATCAGATTTTAGCCAGTGATAATGTTATTGAGAATTGCAAACTATCGAAAATATTGATCCAGCATCCGATACTGAACAGCCTCTGAAATGTGTATGGAAGAGATATGATCCACCCCTTCTAAATCCGCTATCGTCCTTGCAACCTTTAAAACACGCGAATATCCGCGGGCACTGAACCCGAGACGATCTACTGCCATTTCAAGGAGTTCCTTCCCTTCCTTATCCACAAAACAAAACCTTTTTATTTCCTCGGTTCCCATTTGATCATTGCAGGTTTTAGCTGATCTTTTATATCTTTGAACCTGCCGTTTTCTAGCTCTGATCACCCGCTTTTTGATGTCCCGGGAACTTTCTCCTGTAAACTCCGAAATAATATCTCTGTATTCCACTTTAGGTACTTCTACCTGAATATCTATTCTATCAAGCAGGGGACTGGATATTTTAGAATAGTACTTCAACTTTTGTGACTCGGAATAATCAGAGGATGAGAATCTATTCCCAAGTACTACATCTTCATAGGGATTCATTGCCGCCACCAGCATAAAAGAAGAAGGAAACGTTGCAGACATGGAGGCCCTAGAGACCGTAACACTGCCATCCTCAATAGGTTGTCTCAAATCTTCAAGTACCTTTCTCTGAAATTCAGAAATTTCATCCAGGAACAGCACACCACTATGAGCCAGCGTTACCTCTCCTGGTTTTGGGATAACTCCCCCTCCGATCAAACCGACATCCGTGATCGTATGATGAGGAGACCTGAACGGACGGCCCCTGATCACCTCTCCATTCACCAACAATCCTGCTGCGCTGTAGATCTGAGTCGCCTGAATGATTTCTTCAAATCGAAGTGGGGGTAAAATGGAAGGAAGCCTTCGAGCCAGCATTGTCTTACCTGCTCCTGGCGGCCCGATCAACATTATATTGTGACCCCCTGCTGCCGCCACCTCCAGCGCACGTTTAACATGCTGCTGGCCTTTGATCTCATTAAAGTCTCCACAAAGCACATTCTGCACAAGAAGATCCTTGAGAGAATATTTTCTTGGCTTTATTGATTCCGGCTCATTTAGTAATTGAACAACTTGTACAATATTCTCCAATCCAAAAATATCCAATTTCCGGACAAGACAGGCTTCTTTTACGTTCTCTGCCGGGAGAACCATCCCATTGAATTCCAGACGTTCGGCCAGGACCGCCGAGGCAAGAACACCTCTCACAGGCCTTAACCTGCCATCAAGAGCCACTTCTCCCATAAAAAGATAGTCATTTAGCTGCTCTTTTTTTACTACCCCCATATAGGCTAAAAGTCCAACCGCAATGGGCAGATCAAAAGCTGATCCCTCCTTTTTTCTGTCACCAGGAGCAAGATTAACAACGATCTTGACAGACGGTAGTTTGTAGCCACAATTTTTTAGAGCCGCTCTGACACGGTCTTTGCTTTCCCGCACCGAAGCATCCGGAAGACCAACAATAGTGAAACCGGGCAACCCTAAGGAAACATCGATTTCGATATCAACGGTCTGCGCATTTATCCCGATTAGCGACGCACTCGTAATCCTGTAAAGCATTTTTCAAGAAATAAAGACGCTCCAGGATACATATTTATTTCATTTTTATGAATAATTCATAGAGCATGGATGAGGTCAGTCTAAAAAATCCTTTTGCAGCTTCTCGATCTCCATATCCACATCCTTCTGTGACTTAAACTTTATTTTTTTCATTTGAAGCTGGTCTTCACCCGGTTCTAATGTCACTGTTTTTTCCCGCTTAATGATTATCTGCTCCTTAGTAACAGCAAATTTTCTTTTCATCACATTATTAACATCGGTCTTGATCCTTTCCCAAAATATCTTTTCTTTGACGCGTGGCATGACCTGTTTCGCTATTTCACTCAAGGTCTCAAAAACCCCCTTCCCATAAAGGGCGCTGGATTCCACAAAGGGGGCATCCATGGAATTAAACAGGCTATTGAAAGCTTCCACAGGAATCAGGTTCTCCAGATCACGCTTGTTATACTGAAAGACCAGGGGCATCAGATTGATGTCGATATCGTTCTGCAGAAGATTTTTCTTTAATCCTTTAAAGTTTTCCAGATTGGCATCAAGCAAGGGCTCCTGGGAATCCGCAACAAACACAATCCCGTCAGCTCCTTTCAAGACACTTTTCCTTGAGGCCTCTAAGAAGACCTGTCCGGGAACCGTCATAAGATGAAAGTGGGTCTCGAATTCTCGGATCATACCGGCCTTGACCGGAAGCAGATCAAAAAATAGGGTTCTTTCCGAGGGCGTTTCCAGACATAGAAACTCTCCTCTGGAATCCTTATTGAGATGATTGTATATAAATCTCAAATTAGTGGTTTTTCCGCTGCGGCCCGGGCCGTAATAGATAATCTTGATGGCCAAGCTTTTAGTTACATAATTAATATTAGGCATTTTATCTGTACTATTTATCTTGTGTTAAATAATTGATGACCTTGTTATATTTTTCCATGACCACAGACCACGCATAATTGTTCAGAACATATTGGCGACCGTTTTGTCCCATGGATTCCCTCATTATCTCATCTGATCGGAATAGAGATATCGCCCCTTCAAACTCGGCATAACTTGAATAATAAAGCCCTCCTTGCCCGATCACGGCATGCTGTTTCAGGGGGTCTGTTTCTTCTCGGACAAGGATGGGGGTACATACAGCCATAGATTCCAAAACCGCCATGCACAGACTTTCATATGGAGAGGGATGCACGGTCACAAGGGCTGATACCATCAACGCGTTCTTGTCCTCAGGCGAAACAAAGCCCAAATACCGGATATTCGGATGGTCGGGCAAGTCCATCAACTTTTTTCCGATCAGAGCCAGAGTCATATCCGGATATTTCCGGGCATATTTTTTAAAATGAGCGATGAGTTCCTGACAGCCTTTCCCCGGTTCAATGCGCCCTGCATAGAGAATATAGGGCGAGAAAAGGCCATATCTGAAAGGGATGCTCCTATCCACTCTTTCATCCGGGATATCCACACCGACTCCGACTATATCCTTATATTTACCTTCAAATGAAAAGTTCTTGCTCAGCATTTCCATCTCTGATCGCGTATTAAAAATAAAGGCTTCTGGTTCGGCAAAGACCTCGCTCATCATATCCAGATAAAGAGCCGGCTCATTATGGGCAGTGGGAACAAGGGCCTTTCTGCCTTTTGTTTTTTTAAGACCCCAATAAGTATTATAATACAAATAAGTAAAAAATATCAGCACATCAGAGTCTCCGGCCTCCTGCTCAATAGCATTGATCAATCCAGGAGAATATGGCCCCTGTTTTTCCATCCATGATAATTCATCTTCCTCTGTATGATCGTTGGAAAAGATCCAGTCGGAAAAGGAATTGAACTCTTCAATCTTTCTTTCTTTATCCACAGGAAAACGCTTGATCACCACGCCGTTCAGGATGGATTCCCCCGAAGGATACTCATTCTTCCATGAGATATAATCCTTGGCCGCACTTGTATAAACCGTGCAGTCATATCCCTTTTTCACAAGCCTTTCTGCGACTTGCCGGCAGTGGAGTTCAGATCCCCCCATCACTTCTTTTCCATAGCGTTGAACAATAAATGCTATTTTCCCGGCTTTCATTTTATTATTGAATCCAGGCTCTTCAACAAAGAGCCTTCCAGGTCGTAATTTTTATATTCATCCAGCCTTGTGCGCTGGCTCTGAATGATCCTGTCCCTGAATGTCTGATCTTGAACAACTATATCCACCAACTCAGCGATACGATCAACATTTTTATTCTTTATTAAAATCCCGGCATTTCCCAATGTAAATGGAACAGCCGTACAATCGTATGCGATGATCGGAAGATCGAACACCATGCTTTCGATGAAGGGCAGCCCAAAACCTTCATGCTCACTCAATGATAAAAAAACATGGGATGCTTTGTACAGAGCATACATTTCTTCGTCCGGGATATGGCCTGTGAAAGAAATTTCCTCAGGTTTAAGATAAAATTCATCAGCCATCTGGATAAGGCTCTTGTAATATTTAGGGAGAGAATTCGTCTTCCCTACAATGATGAGCCGAACAAGGGGCGATATATATTTTTTGTAATAAAAAACCACTTTGATCAACTCATCAATTTTTTTATTGGGCACTATGCGGCCCACAAAAAGAATATTTGTCCGGTCATCGTTAAAAAGGTTATAAATAAAATTGCTTTTCTGTTTCTTGTATTTTTCGAAATCGATAAACAGAGGAAATACTTCCGTTTTTTTATACCCAAGATCCCTCAATTCCCGGCAGTTGAATTCAGAATCAGCCAGAGCCAGCTCAACATCCTGTGCCAGGGATTTGAGTTCCTCCCGGCTCAATCGCATGACCCGGGACATCTCCCCGGAGAAGTCCTCAAAAAAATCAGATGGTGTGACATTATGATATATGAGGATCTTCCGGCTGGGCAACCCTGCAAATCTCCTGGTCAAAGGTGAAACAAGGGCGAAATGAAGAATGGTCACATCATCAGGGGACGGTTCTGGAAAACGGTCAATAAGAATGGATTCATCCTCAAGCCCTTTGTCCCGTTCCAAACAATATATCTCAGAATCTAATCCCTTGGATCGGAGAAAGTTGCGCATGTGAAAAGCAGTGTCACCAATGGCGTCACCCCTGTGAAATGCAGGAATCAGCTGGTCAACCCTCATTGCCTGACAACCTTTTCAATATGATCCATAAGTATCTTGCTGACACTATCGCTCCTGTATTTTTCCAGAGCCTTTTTCTGTGATGAAATTACCTTATTTCGGAAAGATTCCTTCTTTTTGAGCCGGTCCAAAAGAGCGGCTGTTCCGAAATAGTTTTTCCGGCGGAGCAAAATACCACCGCTGTTCATTGTCTCCTCGACAGCTCCGGCTGCAAACGCAATGACCGGTTTTCCCATATAAAACGATTCCAGGAGCGGAACCCCGAATCCCTCATGCTCACTCATGCTCAAATAAACATCGGACATCCTGAAAAAGGAACACAGTTCAGGAAATTCAACATGGCCCGTGAAATGGACATCGGACAATTCCAATCTGTCGACCAGTTCCAGAAGAGAAGCCAGATATCTTTCCATCCCCCTGTAATCGCCCGCAAGGATGAGTTGGGAATCAGAATTAAAAAACTTTTTGTAGAAATAGAATGTTTTAATGACATCTTCGAACTTTTTATTGGGAATAACCCTTCCCACAAAAAGCAGAGTGAATTTATCGCTGTCATATATGCGGTCAATAGCAGGATCCCCGGCATTGTCAAATTTGGAGAAATTCAGCAGAAGAGGCAGAACTCCCGTCGAGGGATATCCAACAGCCTCAAGTTCCTTCCGGTTGAATTCGGAATCGCCCAGAGCAAGGGCGACCTTATCCTTGAAAAGTTTGATCTCCAATCGGCCTTTGTAGCATTCTCTAGTGAGTATTCTGTGATAATCCAGAAAATATTCATAGGGCGTGATGTTGTGATAGATCATGATCCGGTGGTCTGGAATACGGAAAAACATCTTGGAGACAGGAGAGCCGATCGAGAAATGAAAAATAACCACATTGCCAGGAGAACTGAAGTTTTTATATTCCTTAAAGTCCCTGATGAACCTGGCCATGCGTGGCTCATAAAACCGGATAAAAATCTCGGATCTGTATCCCTGGCTGTGCAGAGCTTTCTGGATCTCCAGCATCTCATCCGAGATAGCATCTCCATAACTCAAAGAAGTGGCAAATTGATGTATCTCCACTATTTCTCCATGGTGATCTTTTCTATCCAAGCCTATTCATAAAAATATTCCATGACAGTAATGTCAATAATAAAACAAACTCATTATGATGGACTTCCCTGAAATCTGCAAATCCCTTTCTTTTATGAAGATTAAAAGACAAATCATCTAATCTTTTTCCCCTCCGTTGATCTCAAGTCCATATCTCTGGACGACAAAAACAATGTTCATTTGTATATTTCTTTCTCCAGGGCCTTTTCCTTCCTTCCTAGAAATTCAAAGTCTTTTTCCATAATCCTTATTTTCAACTTGATGTTTTCCTCTTCGATCTTCAATTTGGTCATTTCAACAACCATGTTGTGCGAAAGAACATGAAGAAGCTTTGTATATTCCTTGATCTTATCCAAATGCCGGTTCGTTTTGTCCAGTTCCTTTTGAATAGGAGAGACAACAGGATAGACCAGAAGCTTAATGATCGGATAAAAGGGCTTCATCAGCTTTAAAAGGATTTTTTTCAGTCTCGCTTTCCTGTCATTATCTACAGGTTCAGAGGTATAATAAGGGACATAGCCGCTCGCTTCCGGTTGATCATTGTCCGGTTCGGAGGGAGGTTCCGGCGCCAGAGAGATTCTTTTTTTTATCTGAGCCATGATATCTTTTACATCGATATTATCGTAATCAATCTTAATCTTTTCGGGCACATTATCCTTTACATCGATTTCCTGTTTTTTTGGCATCAGCCATTCCTCCTCATTAAATATGGGTGTTTAAAGCTGCTGTTATTCATCAAAAGTGATACTTTCATAAACGCCCTGAACATCCATAATGTCAGGTAGAGGGCGAAGCTTCATTTCCTCGATCTCCCGGACTTCCTTCTCGGTCAAGATACCACTTTTCTTTTTTTCCTCTATTCTTCTTTTTATTTCCTGCGCTATCTTTTTTTGCTCTTCAGCATCCATGCTCTTAATATCAAAAAAAGAATCCATGCTTTTTCTCCTTATTCTCAACAACTCGAATTTTAATCTATTTAAAATACAAAAAAAAGGGGTATAAGAAAAAATCAAATAAAAATGAGACTATTTTGATCTGTTCTCTGTCTATATAACTGTCTATAGAAGTCCTTAGAAGTCTATTGGAGTCGTCGAAGTCGAAGAAGGCCAAGGGCGGCTAACGCCAGCGAGAAATTGTGAAAGGTGAAAGCCAGAAAAGTAATTTAAATAGCTTTGGGCGAAGCTGCTTTCAGCCTTGGGCTCTTCTTCTTTGGCCTTTGGCCTTTCAGCTTTGGCCTCTTCTCGAACCCTTTACATCAACTACCGAATGCTATATAAAAAGTTATGTTAGGCTATCGCAAATTTTTATGAATAATTCAGAGACTGCTTTATTCACAAGTCGATATGCGCGACGTGGCGTATGAAGCTGTATTCATATACTGCGAACGGAACACGACGAAGCCACTGCGAAGAGATCGGCTCGCCCGTAGGGGAAAAGATGTCGACTTAATTTAGAAAAAAGTCAATAAAGTAAGCATTGAATTTGGTGCATACAATATTAATAATATACAAGGCTTAAGTCATTGAAAATTGTTAATACTGTCGACAGATTTTATAAATAAAGCAGGATAAATGGTGCAAGTAAATGAACTATAGAAAAAGAATAAGGGTTGGAGTTATCGGCGGGACAAGCGCAAATGCAGAGCATTTGGAAACCGCTTTCCTCGTAGGAGAGTTGATTGCCAGGAATAATGCGGTTCTTGTTTGCGGAGGCTTGAGCGGGGTAATGAATGCGGCCTCCAGAGGGGCGAAAAAGGAAGGCGGCATGAGCATAGGGATCCTTCCTGGGAATAACCGGGAGGATGCAAATCCATATATCGATATCCCTATCGCAACAGGTATGGGGTACACACGTAACGCCCTTGTTGTTATGAATTCAGATGTTCTTATCGCCATTGACGGCCAGTACGGAACGCTGAGTGAGATTGCTTACGGATGTGTCCAGGGAAAAAGAATCATCGGCATTGGGACCTGGGATATCAAGGGCGTCATCAGAGCCGATTCTGCTGAGGAAGCAGTTGATCTTGCTCTAAAGTGAATTTTAAAATATTTATGAATAGTTCAAATTAACCCGGACTTTATCCTCTCTCTTTTTGCCTCCTTTATTTCTTCGTAAAGGACGGGCTCGGAAGGCGGGAAAGAAAATTTAACCGCAGCCTCCTCTTCGATTTCTTCAACCAAGGTGTTCCATTCACCACAATTGGGGCGTTTCTCCAACCACTTCGGAGAATGGAAGCCACAGTTCTGGCAGACAAAATTTGTCTTAGTCTTCATTAAAAACCAAACTCCAGACCGAAATATATTTCTCTCTTTGGAGCCAAAGTGAAATCATCTATCCCAAACAGAAGATAAAAAGATCTGGAAGCAGCATATCTTGTCCAAACCCTGAAATGGGGACGAGGATGGCGGTTGAAATCAAAACTCTCTAAAGAGAACTTTAACCTGTCGCCTGCAACATAATAATCGAGTCCTGCCCCAATCTCAGATTCCATAATGCCGGCTCTAAGAGAAAAGCTTCCCCATCGCACTCCTCCCTGCGCGGAATAAACAAATTTATCTAACCACGGATCATGGATAATCTGAGCCAGCAAATACTTTTTTTTCTCTGACCACAGGGCAAGGCTGAAGTAATTCTTCAACCTTTTGCTCCTGCCATAATACTCTGTCGTTAATCCCCCCGTAATTTTAATGTTAGAAACTGGATGGATGATTCTCTCCAGCTCACTTACAGCAGCTTCGGCTTTTTCGTATAACTCCTTTTGATGAATAAGTTTGCCCAGCGTCCCTTCACCTCTGTTAATCTTGTCTAACGATTCATTGAGGAGACTAAAAGATTCTTCTGTTTTTGTGATGAGGCCCTTTATGCTTTCCAGGTTTAATTTAATACTCTCCCTGTTCTCCTCCGCCATATCTTTTAAAAGAGCGATCAATTCACCCAAATTCTGTGAGACCTCATCAATTCTTTGTTCAAACTTCTGAAAAGCTTGAGAAGAGCGCTGAAGTCCCTGCTGGAGTTCCCCCTCGTTTGCTACGAAGAATTCTTTTAAATCCGAAGTGAAAGAAGACAGATTCCTGAGGGTATCTTTAAAATTGGCCCTCGACTCTTCCTCTCCGATAATCCCTTTTAGAATCTTTCCCATTTCTATAAATTCAGTGCCTAACGAGTCCATAAGGGTTCCCATCTGGTCAAAACTCACATAGGGCATCCCCCCGATTGTTTCTCCTGGTTTGTAAAAATCTGTAGCTTCTTCAGGTACGATCTCGATGTACCTTTCTCCTAATATCCCCAGAGCGGCCATGGTGGCTTTAGAACCACGCGGCACTGCGACTCCGGAGTCTATATTCATCAAAATCTCAGCTTTGTTTCCCTTCAACCTGATATCCTTAATATATCCAACTTTTACGCCTGCCATCCTCACCGCTGTTCTCTTTTCCAGGCCTTCAGCGGAATCAAAAGAAACAGAGAGAAGATAACCTTTTTTGAAAAGAACGCTGAAATCTCCTATGACGAATATGAATGTCCCAAGAATAGAAAGAGCAACAACTATGAATATTCCGATTTTTAACTCCCGGGTCAATCTAACCTCCTCACTCTCAGTATTCTCCTGAATTATTCATAAAAACTGCCGATACCCTTGTTTATTTTTGATGATATCAGCTTTTTTGCATGCTATTTCACAATAGCATGATAAGCAATTCTACCATTTTCTCTTCTACATTTAATCGGTATTTTTTAATTCTTATTAATAATATATGAATAATCCAGGTGGGTAAATAATAATACTTTCAGCTTTATTTTTCACCAATTTTTAATAGGTCCTTTAGCCCGGCCACGAATAAACTGCTGGATGACCGGATTCTCGGAGTTTCGGATTTCCTCAGGAGTCGCTACCTCGACGATCTTCCCCTCATAAAGCATGGCAATCCTGTCTGCAACCTTATAAGTACTAACTATATCATGGGTTATGACAATCGTGGATACATTCATTTCTCTTTTCATCATGTTGATCAAATCATTTATAGCATCGGCCCTGATCGGATCAATACCAGTGGAAGGCTCATCATAGAGAATGATATCCGGCCGATAGGCGATCGCGCGTGCCAGCCCAACTCTCTTCCTCATGCCTCCACTGAGCTCATGGGGCATTAAGCCCTCACATTCTTTTAATCCGACCTTGTCTAAGCTTTCGGCCACCACCTCTTGAATTCTTTCCTGCGAAAAATCCGTGTGCCTTTCCAGGCCAAAGCTTACATTCTGCGCAACTGTCATGGAATCAAAGAGTGCAACTCCCTGAAAGAGCATTCCAAATCTTCGAGTAATCTTGTGAAGTTCATCATCCTTAAGACTGGTGATCTCGACTCCATCCACAAAAATCTGCCCCTTATCGGGCCTGAGGATTCCGATGATGTGCTTTATGAGCACACTTTTCCCTGATCCGGACTGGCCAATAACAGCCAGAGTTTCCCCCTGTTTAAGGTCGAGGTTAACACCTTGCAGGACCTTTTTCAGGCCAAAAGCTTTATGAAGATCGACAATCCGAATCATTTTCTCTAAATGGAGGGGAGCGCTTTGCTGAGAAAAAAGTTTACGATTAAAATGCTGATACTGGCTATCACAACTGTCTTGGTCGTTGCCTTCCCCACGCCTTCAGCTCCACCCGCAGCTCTCAATCCCTGCCAACAGCCTATTAAAGCGATGATGATCCCAAAAACCGCCGCTTTTATAAGACCCCCTGCAATGTCCCATAATTCAATATAGTGCAAAGTATTTCTGAGGTAAAGAATCTTGTTAACACCCATGATGTAAACATTATAGAAGAAACCGCCAGCAATGCCGATTATATCCCCATACATTGTCAGACAAGGAAGCATGATGAAGCAGGCCAGAACTCGAGGGACAACAAGGTAGCGGGTGGGATTCGCTCCCAAACTGAAGAGGGCATCAATCTGTTCGGTTATTTTCATCGTCCCAATTTCTGCAGCGATTGCCGAACCCACTCGCCCTGTAACCATTAAGCCAACCAAAATAGGAATAAATTCTTTCGTTAGGCCTAGAGAAAGCATAGGCCCTCCATAGGCCTCTGAACCCGGCCCGATGTACTTGTGAAAACCCACGTATGTCTGGAGCCCAAAAACAAGACCGGCAAAGGCTGCGGTCAGAGATACAACAGGCAGTGACCTGACGCCTATTTCCTCAAGCTGTTGAATGAACACTTTCCTTTCCCAGGGCTTTTTAAACATGTTTTTAAGCACCTTGGATAGGAGCAGACCGACCTCTCCGACTTGCTGAAAAAAGGAATAAAAATAGTTAAGTAGGGATTTTGGTTTCTGGAACATTTTCAGACTTTACTAGATAGGAACTTGGTTTTTTTGTTCATGATAATCTCCGCCCAATTTCATCAAATTTTCACCATCTGAGCTGCCTCATTAAAAATGATAAACAGAATAACATGTCCAGTCAATGAAAAATACACAGGAAAGGGAAAATTTCAGTGAGCAGAGATTGTAATTCAAGAAACACGCCAGAATGGTTACCATCCCTTAACTTACCCTATAAGCCGCTAAGTTAAACTTTAGCCAGAAGTTAAAAGTTGTAAACTGCTGTTTTCTTTCAGAGGAGAAAACAACAACTTCTCTTTACAGAAATAGGGCGTCACAAAAATAGTTTTACTGACCAAAACTCC
>CBDVEQ010000069.1:0-12299 GCA_965373045.1 uncultured bacterium
TATTCTCCGTATTGTTCTTTTTCTCCTTGTTTTCTTTTTTCTTTTCTTCAAAGAGTTTTTCAAATGTGTCTTCATCAAATTTTGTTTTCTGCGGTTCCAGATGAAGCTGATAAAGGTCCCATTTTCCTGTGAATTCCGGGAAACTGTGGCCGAATCTGTTGGAGCCGAACAGGAGGAATTTCCCATCCGGAGACCATAACGGACTGCTTTCATCATAAGCTGTATTGGTTAGCAGGATGGGATCTCTGCTGAGGATGTCTACAGCATACAGATCCGTGTTGGCGTTGCGCTGCACTTCGACCGCCACATACCGGCTGTCCGGAGACCAGGCCGGAGGTGTCGCCCGCAGGCCATAAATGTCGCCCTCAAAAACCAGTGTGTCTTTTTGGGTGGCTGTTTCAATGAGGCGAAGCTGCCGTTTTCCCCTGTAATAGGCGATCCATTTCCCGTCCGGAGAAAACCTGGGTTTTAATTCGTCCTCCTCGCTCTGAGTCAATCTTTCCGGCTTCTCACTGCCGAGCGCGGACACTTTATAGAGATCCGGATTGGCCCCGATATCCGAGACATAGACTAAATTCCGGCTTTCCCTGTCCCATTCGACATCACGCTCGCGCCAGGGCGTTTGTGTGATATTCCGGGCATATCCTCCGTCCGTGGACAAAACAAAGATATCTCCCCGCACAACTGCTGCGATCTTTTTCCCGTCCGGAGACAGACGGAATTCCGAAACAGGCGCATTATTGATAAAAAAGGTCTGGTTGGACTTGGTCTCAATGGGAGCATCAATATTCACAGTGAGGGATTGTCCCGTCTGCAAATCTGTAAGCCATATATCAAAATCCCTTTCATAAACTGCTAAAGGAGTCCTGCTCGCTATGGAAAACCATGTGATGTCTTTCTCTGAAAATTGTGTAACAGCGGTCAAAGAGGAACCATCTTTTGATACACACCAAATGTTTTTTGTTCCATGCTCCCGGTCGCTGATAAAATAAATCTTCTCGGCATCCTGGCTCCAACCAGGCCTAAAACAGTTGCTGTTTTCTCCAAAGATCTTTTGTGCAGTATTTTCCGCAAATTCCTTCATCCAGATAGTTGAGGTATTGCTCCCCCTGTATCCCCTGCGCCACCAGGAACCATGCTCCATGCCCAAGGCAAACAGAAAACTCTTTCCATCCGGACTCACCCTGGCATGATGGGGCCAGCTCCAGTATGTGTCCAGGACAGATATGGGATTTCCTCCTTCAACAGGGATCTTAAATATGGAGGACATGGAGGACCGGCTCGATTTAAATAGAATCCACTGTCCATCCGGAGTGAAATCCGAGGCTGTATCGTTACCCGAATGAAAGGTCAACTGCCTGGGGATTCCCCCATCCGCCATGACGATGTAGATATCATTGTTTCCCATGCGGTTGGACGTAAAAACTATCCATTGACCGTCAGGCGACCAGACCGGCTCCCTGTCATAGGCCACATGGTCGGTCAGTTTGACCGCTTTTCCGCCGGTAACAGGCACGATCCACAGATCCCCCATGTACGAGAAAGCGATTCTTGCGCCATCAGGAGACAGGGCGGGAAAACGGGCTCCCACTAACCTCTGGCCTGCAAAACACGGACTGAGAAATATCCCCAATAAAACCAATAAACTAAAAAATAAAACAACCGATCTTTTCATGACATTCTCCTCTTTTTTTCATACGGAAATAGGATATAAATTCTTGGTTGGGGTGTCAATCAGTCAAGTTTAAGATAGACTCGGTCTTCGAACAGGAGCTCTTGGTGGAGAACCTGTGGCGGAGGCGGCCGGAAAGCGTGTCCTGCGCTCTCAGGCCCTTGACATATATTTGATCAGTGATTTACACTTACTCATGATGGTTGAATGGGGAAATCGAGACAAAGGTGCACATTATACTATCCCCATTAAAAATCAGATTCTTATCCCTTATTTGAGATCGACAAATTAAATGAAAAAATTGCCGAACGCAAGAAAACAGAGGAGGAAACTCGGCAGAAGACGGAAGACCTGGTCCTGATTAATGCACTAAATGACTCCGTCAACCGAGGCGACAGCCTTCTGGAGATCCTGCAACTGTTGGCCAGAGAGACAAAGAGGATATTCTCCTGCAACGGGGCAACAGTGTACCTCCTCAGTGAGGATAGAAAATACCTTGTAATGCAGATCCTTACCCTGCCTCCGGCAATGGTGCGCCGGATTGAAAATCTGATCGGAATGAGAATACCGACAATAAGCATTCCAGTAAAAGCCGGGAGTCTGTATCGGAAAACGCTACAAGAGGGTGAACCGCAGCTCATCAACGATCCAAAGACCATCCAGGGATTGATGGCGGAATTCACAGAGAACAAGATGCTGAAAAAGCTTGTTCCCAAGATTTACACGATTTTGGACATTCGCTCGGTGATAAATGTTCCCCTTGTTTCGAAGGGCGAGGCTATTGGCCTGCTGGACGTTTCTCGCAAAGAGCCATTTACGGAATTTGACGTGAAGCGGCTTGAGGCCATTTCTGGGCAGTTAACATCCATCATCGAGCGCAAGAAGGCGGAACAAGAATTATCAAAGGAAAGAATCCTGTTTAAGGCCATCATTGATAATATTCCGGTATTGCTCACCCGCTATGACCCAGACACCAATATGCTGTATTTAAATAAGGAGTTTGAAAAAATAATTGGCTGGAAAACCGAAGAAGTTAAAGATATCGACCTGATGGAAAAGGTATATCCCGACCCGGATTACCGCAAACAAGCCAGGGAGTACATGCAAAAAGCCAGCACGGAATGGCGTGAATTCCTGGTTCAGTCCAAATCCGGAAAAATAATTTATTCAGAATGGTCAAACATTCGCATGGATGATGGGACCCAGATAGGTATCGGGATAGACACCACCAAGCGGAAAAAAGCAGAGGAAGAAATACGGAAAAGCGAGGAACTATATCGTACTCTATTTATGAGCAACCCGGTCGAGACAATAATCGTTGACACGGAAGGTAAAATCGTTGCCTTCAACGAAGCGAAAAAAAGTCTAGTAACAGATTACCGGAAATTGGAAATCTGATGTATGTGGATTATGCAAGTAAGCATAAGATTGACATGCATTCTGAATTGTTAAATTGCATTGAATCGGACAAAATAAAAAGGTTTCCTGATCTGGAGTATGGAGATGGTAAAACGTTTTTAAGCATTACCATTGTGCCGTTTCAACTAAATTCGGACCACACATGATATTTCTTAAGCGATGGTTTGCGTATAATAAAACCACGCAAGGAGATATGCATGAATACCAAGAAGAAGCCAGGGCCTGAATCAATTGTTCGGGAGATCAAACGAAGGACCCGTCGCAAGTACTCAGCCGAAGAGAAAATCCGAATAGTCCTCGAAGGACTAAGAGGCGAGCAAAGCATTACAGATCTAAGCCGCAGGGAAGGGATCCATTCAGGTATTTACTACAAATGGAGCAAGGCCTTTCTTGAGGCCGGCAAACAGCGTTTATCAGGCGATACAGTCCGGGAAGCTGGCTCTAATGAGTTGTGGCAAACGGATTTTACATATCTAAAGGTCACCTCTTGGGGATGGTATTATCTGTTAACGGTTCTCGACGATTATTCCCGCTACATCATCGCCTGGCAACTATGTAAAACAATGAAGGCCGAAGATGTAAAAATCACCCTGGATCAGGCAATTGCCAAAACCGGAGTTCAACATATCCATGTCTACCATCGCCCCAAACTGCTCTCAGACAATGGGCCATGCTTCATCTCGATGGAGCTCAAAAACTATTTAAGCCAGAATGATATGCGGCACATCCGGATCAGAACCTATCATCCCATGACCCAAGGCAAGATCGAACGTTATCACAGATCCATGAAGAACCTCATCCTGCTGGATCATTATTACTCTCCTTCAGAACTCGAAGAGAGGATCCGGGAATGGGTCGATTATTACAACAACCATCGCTACCATGAAGCTATAGACAATGTCACTCCCAGCGATCGCTTCTATGGAAAAGACAAGGAGATCCTAGAACAAAGACAACGGACAAAAACAGAGACTATGTCTCAGAGGAGGAAAATATATCGATCATTTTTGATAAATAACTTGATGGGAGATCTTAATTAGAGATAATATGAAAAAGCAAAATCGTCGCTTAAGGGTGTGTCCGAATCATTTGACGACATACACGCGCACGAACTTCATTGATTAGAGATAAAAAAAGTGAAAAGACTGGCATTGTGATGATTATGAACGATGTAACCCAAGAGCGGAAAGTTGACAGGATGAAAACAGAATTTCTATCCACTACGGCCCATGAACTCAGAACGCCACTAACATCCATCCAGGGATTTTCGGAAATATTGCTCAAACAAAAAGACTTAAGTAAAAAGGAGATTGAGAAATTTTTAACTTATATCAATAAGCAGGCCGTCAATCTTGCGAAAATTGTGAGTGATTTGTTAGATATATCGCGCATTGAATCCGGGAAGGGATTCTCTCTTCATAAGGTTCAATGCAATCTTATTGAAATCGCAAAACGGTCTCTATTGTATTTTGAAAAATCAGCACCTGAACACAAATTCAAACTCAGCTTTTCGGACAAAAAAGCTACTCTCTTTCTAGATGAAGATAAAATGGAACAGGTTTTAAAGAATATCCTCGATAATGCCATCAAATACTCTCCAGAAGGAGGTGAAATCAGAATAACAGGGATAAGGGATAACGATGACTTCAAGGTTTCAATCAAAGATCGGGGCGGCGGTATGACATCCGAACAATTGGACAAAATATTTAATAAATTCTACAGGGCTGATACGTCTGATTCTGCGCCTGTGGGAACAGGATTGGGGATGACCATTGTCAAATATCTAATTGAGGCACATGGGGGAAAGGTTTGGGCAGAAAGTGAATTGGGAAAAGGAACCACTGTAAGTTTCACGATTCCATTAAAATCGAATACTGCATCAAATCAAAAGGAGGGAAAATAAGATGAAAAAAATTCTAATCGTTGACGACCAGATAGAGGTAAGGGAACTGGTAGAAATCACCCTGCGGTCAGGGGATTATAAAATCTTTCAGGCAAAAAACGCTTAAGAAGCCATTGAGACCGTTAAAAAGGAAAAGCCGGATTTGGTGATCATGGATATCATGATGCCCGGAGAGATGGACGGGTTGCAGACAACACGAATTTTGAAGGAGAATCCTCAGACTAAAAACAGCAAGATCATCATGTTGACGGCCAAGGGTCAAACGACTGACTTGGATACAGGCTTTAAGGCCGGGGCGGATGGATATTTTATCAAGCCCTTCAGTCCTTTAGATTTGATTAAAAAAGTGGAGGAAATCATTGGATAAACAAAGCAAGATGAAGAATTCTTCAAATTCAGATCAGTTAAAGAAATATGCAAAGGACATTTCTGAAGTATATAGATCTGAAAAAAAGGAAAGAAAAGAACGTAAGACTTATCAACAGCAGCTTATGAAATATGCCGATGCTCTTAATAATACGATTGCGGAGTTACGCGATAAAAATATTGAATTACAGGAATCATATCTTGATACCATACACTGTCTTGTACGGGCGGCCGAATACAAAGATCCAGAAACCGGCAATCATATTGTGCGAATGTGCAAATACAGCACCCTGCTTGCAGAGAAAATAGGATTGCCTGATGAAGTTGTTCAGAATATAAAATATGCCACTCCGATGCACGACGTGGGGAAAATCGGTATACCGTACGATATTTTGGCCAAACCAGGGAAATTAACGGAACAAGAATTCGAACTCATGGCTCAGCATACTGTAATAGGAGCAAAAATTTTATCTGGTTCTAAAGCAGAGATTCTAGAAGTTGCTCGACAGATAGCTCTTAGCCACCATGAAAAGTGGAATGGCTCTGGATACCCAAACGGTCTTTCAGGAAAGAAAATACCGATTGAGAGTAGAATAGTCGGATTAGCAGATGTTTTTGATGCACTCACTTCGATACGTCCCTATAAAGAACCCTACCCCATAGAGGCAGCCATTGAGATCATCAAGCTGGCGCGAGGTCAGCATTTTGATCCTGATATTGTTGATGTCTTCATTAAAAACATCAAAGAGATAACAAGAATAAAAAAAGAAGTGGATTCACAGGAAGATCTTCCATCTATGTCTTTCATTTGGAGTGAGAGAGATCGAAAGGAAGGGATTGATAAAAAGATCCGGTTATCCGACTTGATTCAGTAGACAAAGGGAAATTAATGAAGAAAAGCACTGAGACGGAGAAGAGCTCCCTAAATGAAATGGAAGCGCTTCGTAAACGTGTATCAGAGCTGGAACTGTATAAGATCAAAAGCGAGCAAGCCGAAAAGAAATACCGAAATATTTTTGAGAATGCAGTCGAGGGGATTTTTCAGGCGACTCCTGATGGGCATTTTATCAGTGTCAATCCTTCGATGGCACGAATATTATTGGATATCTTATGCTTTCAACAGCGTCCAGATTCCGATTCCAATAAATCCAATCCCAGCAATATAGTGAATATGTTTTTCACTCACATATTGAGAAATGGCAGCTCCGGCCAGAACACCTATTGCCGATGCGAAAATCAGGGCCAATGATGCTCCAAGGAACACACTTAGCTTATTGACTTCTTTGTCTGCTGCAAAAAGCAGTGTTGCGATCTGTGTTTTATCGCCCAGCTCTGCAACAAATACCACGGAAAAAACAGTAAGCAATGCCTTTAAATCCATTATATTTCCTCTTGTATATTACATTCTGATCATTAAGAATTAATGTATTTTAACCTCTCCTCTAAAAAGGCTCGGACAGCGGCATACACCTAATCCGTATAAGGATCGTTAGAGACCCGGAACATATAATCCGGATCGATCCATGGATTATCATTCTTGTGCTTCCGCATCAAAGTTATTTTCTTTTTCAGAAGTGTTCCAAAATTATCTCCATAGATAAAGGGCGTCTCCCCGCTTCCGGATACGATCATCCATTCGACCGGTGAGCTCTCCCAAAGATCCAGCAATTCCAGCGTATTATGGATCTCCCTTTCGATCAGATCTTCCAGGATCTCCCGGCAGGACTTCCGGACATCCGGTACTGATGTCCCAAGAAATTCATGCACAGCATATATCCAGGCAGCCGTATTGCGCAGTGTCTCATAAAGAGCTTTTAAAGCACGGCACCGGGCATAAAGGTCGTAGAAAACCCTGCAGGTTTTTCCACTTTCTTCCTCTTCATTACCGGCAATCACATTTTTTAACATCTTAAGAGCTGAATCCAGTGTGCCTATGACATTTTCATCTATTCTTTTATAAACCTTTATAGCATGATCTTTTGTGATCAATTTAAAGAGCACATCCTGCGAAAGATCAACACGGTTGGGATTGTGGATGGATGTACACATAAAATGCTCGTAATAGGCACGATCGATCTCAGGGATCCGGTCGATGTCCGGGACAAGGGGACGGACAAACAGTCTCTGCCAGACAACTCCATAATGGGAATAAATGGAAAGCGGAACAGAGGCGCGCACGGCCTTATCGATCAAACCCCAGATTTTAACCAACAGAACTGCATTTATTTTCCCTGCATAGTCTTTTGCGATGTCAGACACCGTCTTTTCGATGTTCATCTTTGCATCCAGCTGGAACCGCCGGAACACTTCATGGTTCACTGAAAAAGGAACCTTTCCAGGAGGTTGTATCCCGCCGAGATGAGCCAGTGACTCAGCCCCAAGTTTGTACGCAGAGAAAAGTTTATCATATGTGAGCCAGGGGAAAGGAATGCCCAGCAATGGCTCATGGTTGGTATGTGAGCCGAAAAAGTGATAAAAGAATCCTTCGCTGTTCTGTTTATGCAGTTCGTCCAAGCTGGTTTTTTCCTCTGCCTCAAGACCGTTGTGAAGAGCGGAGCCGATGACTTCAATATCCGGGTATTCGGGATGATGGAAATTAGCTTCCCAGCCTTCGGTCAGCAGAGAATTGGCCTCAACATCGATCCCTTCCTCCAATCCAGGCCAGAGAAATTCCCTTTCTCCGTAAAATGACTCCAGCCGGGTGATGACACGAAAATCCGGATTCACCTTTAAGGCAGTATCACGCAGAAGGCGAAAGAATTTCAGCACATTCCGGGAAGCGGTCCTTGCGATCTCCCTGTCGTCCTTCCATTCCCTTATCAGGTAGGCTCCCCCGTTTCTCCCCACATACAGAGATTTTGTATGCTCAAAACCGGCTCCGCTATCATTTGTCCAAACGGTTATAAACTCCATTTCCGGGACCTCTACCATCAGATTGGTCATCAGTTCAGCATAATGCTTCTGCACAACAGGATGGGCAAGCGCCAGAGAGTAACGAGGTTTAAAACTTCGGAACGGATGATCAACGCGGGCGCCCCGCAGTGTGGGATACCTCTGTAAAAGCTCCTCCGGAACCGAACGGGGCTCAAAACAGAGAAGTCCAGGGATCAGCCCGTATTTAAAGGCCAAGGCCGCATTTTCCTTTAACCGTAAAAGATTGGCCTGAAGGTACTCCTCCGGATAGATCCCTTTATTCAGCCGACTTGAGACAAACTGATCCAATGCAGGGCAATAGGTATAAAAATCCGGGTAAAATTCTCCGGACACACCTTTCTCATAAGGGAATAGAGCAGCAAGCGCATTGACCTCTATGTGGGTAAATCCGAGGCGGGCATACTCACGGATGTATTCCTCTCTGTGGAACCCCCTCATCATCCGGGCATATTGGGTCAGAAAAAGATCAAAAGTGGATTTTTCCCGGGAAAAGCTGATCTTGCGAAACCACACAAATTCCTCCTCGATCTTCTCATCGAGAAGGTTTTCAAAAATATGGCAAAAGGCAGTATAGAGAAAACAAGTTCTTGAACTAAGGATCCATACACACTGATTCTTATCTACAAAAAACAGGACCCATTCCTTTTCTGTGGGGGAAACCCCGGCTTCATCCAGGATATGAGAAAACCGATCTTCATGGGCAGCTACATTGATCACTCCTTTTTTCGATTGAAAATTCTCCAAGTCTGAGGGCTGGATATTGATATTGTTACTGCAGTACCCCATAATTTCCCTGGCAATCGTTTTTTCAACCAGACTTCCGGCTTTTTGAATCCGGATCTTTTCAGCCTGCTGTAAAATATCTCTCAGTCTCATTCCAGCCTCCAACACTGATTTTCCTCTTTCAAACTGGAATAGTAGAACAGGAAACCTGAATTATCAATGAAATTAAATCCGGTACGGACAGGTGGAATTCAGCTTGCCTGGGGAATAAAAATTGCCGGCTGCTCTTTGGACAACAATTCTGATAATTTCTCCGCAGGCATCGGATAACAAAAAAGATAGCCCTGCGCCATATCACAGCCCAATTCGCGTAAAAAATTCAGTTGATTTTCGTATTCCACGCCTTCAGCAATAACCTTGATATTGAGACTATGGGACATGGTGATAATGGCTTTTATGATCTCGCGGTCACTGGCATTTTTCGATATTCCCATGATAAAAGACTGGTCGATTTTCAGCTTGTTGATCGGCAGCTTTTTCAGAGACTTCAATGATGAATAACCTATGCCGAAATCATCTATGGATAGCTTAATCCCCAGATCGGTAATATTTTTCAGAATCCCGGATGTGACCTCTGTCTGAAGCAATATGCTCTCGGTCAACTCCAGTTCAAGATATTTTGGATCAAGCCCTGTTTTTTCCAATTCATCAGAAATTGTTTTTACGATCTTCTGCTGTTTAAACTGCCGTCCCGACATATTGATAGCCATCTTCATTGGAGAATAACCGGCATCCTGCCAGGCTTTGTTCTGCTTACAGGCTGTTTTGAGCAGCCATTCTCCAATGGATATTATCAACCCTGTTTCCTCGGCAAGCGGGATAAATTGCCCGGAGTATATCAACTCTTCAGAGTCTGGATCCTTCCAACGGATCAGCGCCTCAACCCCGACAATCTTGTTCTCCTTGAGATCGATCTGTGGTTGGTAATGAAGGAGAAATTCGTCTCTTTCAACTGCTTTCCTCAACTTGTTTTCCATGACCAGATATTTAAAGGCGGCAACATTCATTGCTGGATTATAAAACTGATAATTATTTTTACCAATCTCTTTTGCCTTGTACATGGCTACATCTGCGTTTTTGATAAGCGTTTCATAGTCATCACCATCTATCGGAAATTGACTGATCCCGATACTCGCTCCAATAAAACATTCCTGTTTGTCCAGAAAAAAGGGAGTAATCAATGAATCGATGATCCTCTGCGCTATTATGGCCGCATCCTGTGCCTTGGTGATCTTGGGCAATATGATCATAAATTCATCTCCTCCCATTCGGGCAACTGTATCTGAATCACGGACACATTCGATCAAACGCATCGAGATCTCCTTCAGCATTTTATCTCCCGTGTCATGACCCAGAGTATCATTGATCCTCTTAAAATTATCCAGATCGATAAAAATCAATGCCAATGTGTAATTGTTCCAACGCGCCTGGACCAGCGATTGACTGAGCCGTTCGATCATATACGCCCGGTTTGGTAAACTTGTTAACGGGTCATAATGAGCTAAAGATTGAAACTGCTGCTCGATCATTTTTCTTTCAGTAATATCTCGCACAATACCCGCCAGAGCAATATCGTTTTTCCTCTCATCCTTGATCAAGGCCCTTGAAAGCAAGACAGGAAACAGACTTCCATCCTGTTTTCTATGCAGGAATTCTCCTTTTAATCCACCGCGAAGCGCCTTTGGAAAGATGGTCAGACTGTATTCATCTTCCGTTTCCTTGTCCCATAGGATCGATGCGTTTTTCCCGACGATCTCTTCTTCCCGATACCCGTATGTTCTGCAGAACGCATCATTGACATAAATAATAATGTCTTCCATGTCTGTAAAATAAACACTGTCCTTGATATCCATTACAGCATAGGAGAGCATCTTAAACATTTTTTCATCTTTATAATGCTTTAATGCATTCTCGATGACAATTGGAAGGACTTTCAAATAATTTTTTTCCGGATCTTTTATCAAATAGTCAAGGGCCCCTGATTTCATAGCCTTAACAGCCACTTCTTCATCCCCTGAGCCAGTTAACATGACAAAGGGCATCTCAACTAAAGAATCAAAAATATCAAAGGCTGTTCCGTCTGTCAGCATGTAATCCAGGAGAACGATGTCAAAGTTGTTTGTCTTCAAGTGTTTTTTAGCATCCTTCACCGACTCAACCATGACATATTCATACGGAAGCTGCTGATTTGCCACCAAACGTTTAAAAGCTTTTTGGTCGATCTTGTCATCCTCGATAAACAATATCTTAGCTTTCATGGATTTTTTTTCCTTCCTTTTTTATCAAACTGATCACTCCGGCAATTCACTGAGACTCCAATACATATGAATCGTCTTTATCACATCTATAAATTTTTTATAATCCATAGGTTTAACCATATAACCGGCTACACCCAGATTAAAAGAATCGACCCAGTCACTGTCAGCCTTTGATGTTGAAAGGACGATAACTGGTATTTTTTTTAATTCATCATCATTTTTAATGATCTCAAGAAATTCAATGCCGTTCATCTTCGGCATATTAATGTCCAGCAGGATAATCGCCGGTTTCTGATATTTTTTATCATTCAGATAAAACAAGGCTTCTTCTCCGTTATTGGTAATTATTAACCTGTTACTGATGTTGAGCTCCTTAAAAGACCTCTTCACGGTCATCTGGTCCACAAGATCATCTTCAACAAGAAGGATTGGTTTGTTTGGGTTCATTTGTTTCATCCTTTTCGCCTTCAATACTCTTTGCAATTGTAAAAAAGAAAGTACTCCCTTTTCCTGGTTCGGATTCCACCCAGATGCGGCCTCCATTCATTTCCACGACCTTTTTAACGACAGCTAGGCCAATTCCAGTGCTTTCCACTTCATCCCTGGCTTTGAGTGTCTGGAAGATCTGAAATATTTTCTCGAAATATTTTTCATCGATCCCTGGTCCATTATCAGAGATGAAAAACTGCCAACAGTCATCTTTCTCAATACATCCAATCCTGACCAAGCCCTGCTCTTTGTCCATATATTTAATGGCATTGCTCATCAGATTCTGGAAAAGCTGACTCATACGTGTCGGCTCACAGAACACAGTAGGCAGGCGGCCGTCGATCAAGATCTTTATATGAAAGGGTGGAGAAAGGGAATCGACAAGCTCAATGACTACCTCATTCAAGTCGACCTTTTCTTTTTCCTCTTTTACTCTCCCTACACGGGAATAATGCAGGATCCCATCAATAAGGTT
>CBDVEQ010000070.1:0-12297 GCA_965373045.1 uncultured bacterium
AAGTTTTTAAAAAAATTTTGTAAGACTTACAGGTGGATTTTTTGGATTTTTTAATGTGGATGGTCTCAGGAATGATATTTGTATCTCTAAAGAGGGATTGGGAAATTTTATTGAAAAATTGAATCTTTTCTTCGGGGACAGTACTGTCCACATAAAAATAGAGGAGGTAAGGTTGTGGTGCTATCTCCACAAAACCGGAATCACGTATGTTGTATTCGCAGGGAAAAACCTGTGTAACGGCGAGAATGACCATTGCTGCCAGAACGATATATTTTTTGTATGTTGCCATTCGAAAAATTTCTATCACAACGCGGTTGAAACTTCAAGGAAGTTCACTTGCTAGTAACAGTGCCGAGATGCACGGCGTGGCTAAGGAAAAACAGTCTATAGAAGTCCTCAGAGGTCTATTGAAGTTAAAGAAGGCCAAAGGCAACTAGGCCCAAAGCAACTTAGCCCAAAGCTATTTTAATTACTTTTCTCGCTGGCGTTAGCCTCACTCGACCCCTAGAACCCTTGAATCCTCGAATCCTTTTTTGTATTGTATTGATAAAATCCGTTAATTTTTATAAGATTTTTGTACTATGTCATATACAGGAAAATATATACAGATTGATCTTTCGTCAGGCACACATGAAATTCGCGATACTGATAAAGAACTGGTAAAGGAATATATAGGCGGAAAAGGACTGGGTTTTGCCATCCTTGACAAAATAGCTCCCAATCCTGATCCATTTAGCGCTGAAAATCCATTGATATTTGTGAATGGCCCTTTTACCGGCACTAAAGTTCAGACCAGCGCCAGAACAACGTTAGTGACAAAATCTCCTTTAACAAACTCAGCACATGATTCACACTGCGGCGGTAATTTTGGCCCTGCGATAAAGAGGGCTGGATTTGATTATTTTATAGTAATAGGAAAAGCTGATAAACCTGTTTATATTTACCTTACGGATGAAAAAGTAGAGATAAAAGATGCATCCGCTCTATGGGGGAAAGGAATTTTTAACACCAGCGATGAGTTATTAAAACTTCATCAGGGCAATGATCCAAGAGTTGCTGCCATCGGTCCGGCGGGTGAGAACCTCTTGCTTATTTCTTGTATAGGCATTGATAAACATAGAAACTATGGACGTGGCGGGGTAGGCGCTGTTATGGGTTCAAAAAATCTGAAAGCAATTGTTGTTGACGGGAGCACACTATTAAAATATTACGATGAAGAAAAATTCATTGAAGCAAATAAAGAGTTAACCAGGGCAATTTTGAATAATGAAGGTGTTAAGTTTCGTCGCGTTAAAGGAACGATGAAATGTATTAGAAGTGGTCAGGAAATGGAATATCTTCCGACGAAAAACTGGCAGAAAGTGCAGTTTGATGATTTTGAAAAGATCAGTTCTGAAACAGCCCGGAAAGAATTAAACTGGGAAGACACGGCTTGTTATAATTGTGCGATCAGATGTTCGAAATGGGCTCGATGGGACGGGCATGAGATTGAAGGACCTGAGTATGAAACAACAGCTTTTTTCGGATCTAACTGTGAGGTTAATGATATTAAAGACGTGGCTCTGGTCAATGAGATGTGCAATGATCTTGGCCTGGATACGATAAGTGCTGGCGGAACAGTTGGTTTTGCCATGGAATGTTACGAAAAAGGGCTGGTTGAAAATTGGGATGGCATAGATCTTACATGGGGAAATGCCAGGGCTCAGCGTGAGCTTATCAAAATGATGGTTTTTAGAAAAGGGGTTGGAAAACTATTTGCTGACGGTACAAAGGCGGCCGCATTAAAAATCGGAAAAGGAAGCAAGGAATTTGCGATCAATATCTATGGGATGGAGCTGTCAGGTTTAAATCCCCTTGGTTCTTTAGCCATGGGGGTAGCTATGGCAGTGGCTGATTTTGCCAGCCATACAAGACTTTGGATCGCGGAACAGGAATTTGGTCCGGATTTTAAGATCGAACATATTCCCCATGCCGTATCAGAAGGAATCGATATTATAAATATCAGAAACTGCCTGGTTATTTGTGATTTTGTTCCGGAAGGCCTGGAAAGTCTTGCAAAAGTCCTCAATGCGGTAACTGGCTTTAAACACACAGAAGAATCTCTGAAAAAGATCGGGGAAAAAATAACGGATCTGGCACGCAGATATAATTTAAGAAACGGACGAAAACACATGGATGATATTCTACCTGATCGTTTTTTTAATGAAACATCCCTTGCAGGTTTTATGCGGAGTAAAAAACTTGATAGAGATTTATTTAATGAATTAGTAGGTCAATATTACAAATTAAAAGGCTGGAACCAAAAAGGGGAGCCTCAAAACTGATATTTGTTACTTCAATCCACGGCTGCCAGGCTTGACTGCCTGGCTTCCTGCTTTACACATAGGGCAGTTTTCAGGGTCATAGTTGGTGACATCCATCTGGAATAGAGAGAAGTAAGGAACTCCGAACTGAGCCTGGCCTCCGCTCCTGTCCACAACCGAGGTAACGGCAACGATCTCTGCGCCGCGCTCCTGGGCCAGCGTCATGACTTCTTTGACTGAACCGCCTGTTGTTGTTACGTCCTCCGCGAGAAGGATCCTATCGCCGGGAGAAATGTCGAATCCGCGCCTAAGACTCATCTGCCTTTCGACCCTCTCAGCGAAAATAGCGCGCACACCCAATAATCTGGCGATTTCCTGGCCGAAAACGATTCCTCCGACTGCCGGCGAAACAACAGTTTCGATTTTGGTATTTTTGAAATGTTCTGCGATCTCCCGGCATAAAGTTTCCGCATGCCAGGGATACTGGAGGACCTTGGCGCACTGGAAATATGTCGCGCTGTGAAGTCCGGAAGTCAGCTTGAAATGCCCTTCCAGCAATGCGCCGGTATCTTTAAATATCTTAATGACTTCTTCAGGTTTTAAACTCATTTGTTATTGTCTCCGTTTCTTTATTCAGGAAATCCTTAACGGTTTTTATGAATTCCTCCATGAAGACCGTCGGAGCCAGATGTTTATACCCTGTCTGGAACTTAAAAAGGCTTGTATTGGGAAGATTGTCCATAAGGTACGGAACATCCTTATATCCTCTGTCATCCTCGCTTGTCATGATCAGTGTTTGTCCTTTCCAGCCTTTGAAATCCTCGGGAGTGTACCCTCCGCTTTTGTTGAATTCAAAGATCAGCTTTAAAAACGACAGCAGATTTTTTCGGTTGAACTTTTCGGTAATTACCTCATGCAGAAAGGCTCCCATCAATTTAAGACGAGCGGCGGCTTCCAGAGGAACATCTGCAGGGATGAGTGATTTTAATTTTTTCTTCACAACAGCGCGAAAGACCGAGGAAGGGAGCATTTTAATGATCCAGAGCACCCACTTTTTATTCCGCCCGCCTTTGAGCGCAGGGGTGTTGTAAAGAATCAACTTTTCGACCCTGTCACAATTGTTCTTGAAATAGATTTGGGCGATGATTCCCTGTCCTGAGCCTGCGAGAATGGATACTTTGTCTATACCTTCAGCATCCAGGATTTGGTTCAGGATTTCGTTTTGTTCATCGACCGAGCTGAAAGCTATCATATCCGGTGCTATAACCCGGTATTCATCCTCAAAGCTCTTTATGCTTCTGAATCCATATTCCGGGGGAAAGATTCCTCCGGCTACTCCTGGAGGGAGAAAGATGGTTTTTTCCCCACGGCCGCAGCAGTAATAGGCGATATTCTGTCCCTGGAAGTTTATATTTTTTTTTGTGTGGGTTTTCAGAAAGTTCTGGAATTTTTCCAGTTCATCTTCCGGAACATCTTTGTAGTATTTATCGATCGATTCCATGCTCAACATTTATCCCTCCCGGGGAGTTGTTGTTTATTTTTTCTGAATGATCCGGATTGAATTTTTGCCCAGGTATCTCTGAGTGTTACGGTCCTATTGAACACAAGTTTATCTTTGGAGGAGTCTGGGTCAACGCAGAAATAGCCCTGCCGGAGAAATTGGTATTTTGTTCCCGTTTCAGCATCTTTAAGACTGGGTTCGACCAGACAATCTCTTAATATGTCAAGGGATTCGGGATTAATGTAATCCTTAAAGTTTTTTCCATCTTCCACTTCTCCTGTATCCTTTTTTATAAACAGGTGGGTATAAAGCCGCACTTCTGCAGGCAGTGCGTGCGCAGCAGAGACCCAGTGTGAAGTGCCACGTACTTTCCGGCCGTCATTTGTCCATCCGCCCCGGGATTTTGGGTCATAGGTGCAGTGAAGTTCAATGATTTCCCCGGTTTTTTCATCCTTGACCACTTTCTCACATTTGATGTAATAGGCATGTTTCAACCGGATCTCGCGGCCGGGTGCCAGACGGAAAAATTTTTTCGGCGGGTCCTCGCGAAAATCCTCCTGCTCGATGTAAACGGTCCGGGAGAACGGAATCTTTCTTGATCCCATGGAAGGGTCTTCGGGATTGTTTTCTGCATCCAGCCATTCAACGCGGTCTTCTTGATAGTTGTCAATGATCACTTTCAGGGGCTCGAGAACAGCCATAACGCGGGGTGCGTGTTTGTTCATATCCTCCCGGAGGCAGTATTCCAGAAGGGAGATCTCCACCATGCTTTCCCGCTTGGCCAGACCGATGCGTTTGCAAAATTCGCGGATGGCGGCCGGTGAATATCCCCGCCGCCGCAGGCCGGATATGGTCGGCATCCGCGGATCGTCCCATCCGCTGACGAGTCCATGGTTAACCAGTTCAAGCAGTTTTCGCTTGCTCATTATGGTGTAGGTGAGGTTGAGGCGCGCGAACTCAATCTGTCTGGAGCGAAAAATATCCAGTTCTTCGAGGAACCAGTCATATATGGGCCTGTGGTCTTCAAACTCCAGGGTGCATAGAGAATGGGTGATCTTTTCCAGAGAATCAGAGACTGGATGGGCATAATCGTACATGGGATAGATGCACCAGGTGTCTTTGGTGCGGTGGTGTGTGGCTCTCAGGATCCGGTAGATCACAGGATCGCGCATGTTGAGATTCGAAGAGGCCATATCGATTCTGGCCCTCAGTGTACGGCTGCCGTCTGGGAACTCCCCGGACTTCATTCTTTTGAAGATGTCCAAATTTTCATCGACCGGGCGGTTTCGAAAGGGACTGTCCGTCCCGGGTTCTGTTAAAGTTCCACGGGTCTCTCTGATTTCATCCTGACTCAGATCGCATACATAAGCCTTGCCTTTGTTAATGAGCCTGATAGCGAATTCGTAAAACTGCTTATAATAATCGGATGCATAATATTCTCTGTTAGCCCAATCAAAACCAAGCCAGCGAATATCCTCTTTTATGGAATCCACATATTCAATTTCTTCTTTAGTGGGATTGGTGTCGTCAAAACGCAGATTGCACAGCCCTTTATACTCGGAGGCGACCCCGAAGTTCAGGCAGATGGATTTGGCATGGCCGATATGAAGATACCCGTTTGGCTCGGGGGGGAAACGTGTATGGATACGGCCATCGTGTTTTCTGCTTTTAATATCTTCTTCGACAATGGTGCGGATAAAATCCAGGGTTTTGCTGTTGTCCTTTTTTATTTTCTCTTTTTCCATGCCATTTCTCCGTAATATCCATTCCATGATAAACAAATCTTTTTTTTTATCAAGCCCCATCAGAGTTCAGGCCTACTTTATTGCAATAATTCCCTTAATTCTCTATGATGGATATATGAAAAAAAACGATAAAATGCGTGCGACAACCATCATCTGTATTCGTCATAAAAAGAAGGTGGCTATTGCCGGCGACGGACAGGTTACTCTGGGCAATACTATATTGAAGAAAAAGGCCAATAAGATAAGACTGTTATACAAGGGCAAAGTTCTGGCCGGGTTCTCAGGAGCAACATCGGACGCTTTTGCTTTATTTTCCCGGTTCGAGGCGAAACTGGAAGAATACCGGGGAAATCTTTCCCGTGCTGCCATAGAACTGGCTAAAGACTGGCGTATGGACAGAGCTCTGCGCAGGCTTGAAGCATTGCTCATAGTTGCTGACAAAGAGAATTTATTTTTAATCTCCGGGACAGGGGATGTAATTGAGCCGGATGACGGGATCATCGCAATCGGCTCAGGCGGAGCATATGCTATGGCTGCTGCCCGTGCGCTGCTCAGGACTACATCAATGACATCTAAAGAAATAGCCCAGGAAGCCCTGAAAATAAGTGCGGAAATCTGTATTTATACCAATGATCAAATCATAGTCGAGGAATTATAAATGACAATTATACTCCCCCAAACTTTGGATAAGACCAAAAAAGAGCGATTGGATACTGAACTGACGCCCCGCGAAATTGTTGCTGAACTGGATAAGTACATCATCCGCCAGAAGGCGGCAAAAAAAGCTGTGGCAATAGCCCTGCGGAACAGATACAGGCGGCAGAAACTTCCGGCTGATCTTGCGGATGAAATTGCTCCGAAAAACATCCTTATGATCGGTCCCACCGGTGTTGGTAAAACAGAGATATCCCGGCGTCTCGCCAAACTAACCTCATCCCCGTTTCTTAAGATTGAGGCCAGCAAATTCACTGAGGTCGGATATGTAGGCCGTGATGTGGAGTCCATGATCAGGGATCTCGCCAGGATGGCAGTCGAAATGGTGAAATCAGAACAGATCAGGGGCATTCGGGAGAAAGCAGAAAAAAATGTAGAAGAGAGGATCCTGGATTTCTTGCTTCCTACAATGAACCACAAATCTGCCCCGACAACAGAGGAAAAACAGACTTCATTCCAGGAAACGAGGGAAAAACTGAGGAAACAGCTTCATGCCGGGCTTTTAGAAGACAGGCTGATCGAAATAGATATAAAAGAAAAATCCGTATCTCCTTTTGAGATATTTTCCAATGCAGGTGTGGAAGAGATAGGGATCCATCTTCAGGAGATCATTCCAGGACTGGGGGGCGGTAAATCCAAACGGAGAAAAGTGAAGGTCAAGGAGGCACGCGAACACCTGTTAGAGGACGAGCAAAAACGGTTGATCGATATGGACCAAGTATCGCACCTGGCCATCGAAAGGGTAGAGCATTCCGGTATCATATTTCTGGATGAGGTGGATAAGATCTCGGGCCGGGAGACGGGACATGGGCCTGAAGTCAGCCGAGAGGGAGTCCAGCGCGACCTGCTCCCCATAATCGAGGGAACGACCGTGAATACCCGGTATGGTCTTGTAAAAACAGACCATATTCTGTTTATCGGAGCCGGAGCTTTTCATGTATCCAAACCTGCTGATCTGATCCCTGAGCTTCAGGGACGTTTCCCCATCCGTGTTGAATTGACGTCGCTGGATAAAAATGATTTTATCCGAATATTAACAGAACCTGAAAATGCGCTGATCAAGCAGTACCGGGCACTTATGGCAACTGAAGGAGTCCAGGTAACATTTAAAAAAGATGCCATCGATGAGATCGCTTCCATTGCGGAAAAAGTAAATAATGCAAACGAAAACATAGGAGCGCGCAGGCTCCATACAGTTATGGAAAAGGTCATGGAAGAAATCTCGTTTGAGGCACCGGAAATCAAAATGAAAAAAATTGTTATTGATCGAGATTATGTCCAAAAACACCTCAAGGATATTGTGGAAGACCAGGATCTGAGCCGATTTATTCTTTAATGAAAAAAAAAATAAATTCACTTCTTCTTTCCGTTGTGCTTCTGACTCTCTTTTCCTGCGGGCGCAAGGGGCCTATTCTTCCCCCTTTGATCAAGATCCTTAAACCAATTGTTGTTGTTAATCTTAAAGCAAGGCAGATCGGGGAAAAAATTTTCCTTCAATGGAAAAATCCCGTGTCTTATACTGACGATTCTCCTTTGACTGAAAATAGAGAAGTTGAGATCTGGCTCTTTTTGACGGACAAGGATTCGGATGATGCGAAAAGACCTCCGGGGAAGGACGATTTTGACAGCAGGGCAGAACTCCTTGAAACTCTGGGGATGGTTCACGAGAGCAGCGATGATGAAGAGGAAAAGGGTGAAGAAGAAAATTTTTCTCTGCCAGTTGAATTTATATATCCTTTGCAGGATGAAAAAGTATTTTTTGTCTGTGATAAGATATATAAAGAAGAAATCCACTACAAATTTAAGGAAAAGGAAAGCCTTACCAAGGTCTATATTTTTTCCTTAAGGATCAAGGCCGGGAGAAAAATCTCTGTTTTTTCCGATGTCCTGACTTTTATACCGAAAGTCGTATCCCAACCCCCGATCAATTTATGGGCCGAGGTATTTGAAGACAGGATCGAGCTGTCTTGGGATGCGCCAAAAACCGATATTAACCAGTCCTCTCGACCAGTCTTCAAAGGGTATAATATTTACAGAAGATCAGAGGAAGATAAAGCCAGAATGCGGAATTCCACTCCGCTGAAAAAAAACTTTTTTGAGGAAAAGAGTTTTAAATTCGGGACCGGTTATAGTTATTTCGTAAGGACTTCTTACCTGGCAGGCACTTCCCCCTTTGAAAGCGCAGATTCCAATATCATAGAAGTTAAGCCTGAGAACATATTCCCACCCAAGGCCCCTTCCGCGTTGATAGGCATCGCCGGTTCAAAACTGATCTCTTTGAGCTGGGAGCCCAATAAAGAAAACGATCTGGCAGGATATCGTATCTGGAGAAGACTGGAGGGGGAATCTGATTTTTCTCTCCTTACATCCGAGCTTTTTTTGGAATCCAGCTTCAATGACACCAAGTTGGAGAAGGGCCGGAAATATGAATACACAGTTACAGCCGTTGATAAGAATGGGAATGAAAGTGAAAGGTCGTCAATGGTTTCAATCCATTTCAGGGATTTTGTACCATGAAAATATATCGTTTTAAATATGAAAGTTCCATTTTTTATGGAGTCTTGGAAAAAGATATTCTTCATGTGATATCCGGTTCTATTTTCAGGAAATTCAGGATTACTCCGAAAAAGATCCCCATTGGGGATGTATGGCTTTTACCGCCTGTTCTTCCATCCAAGATAGTTGCGGTTGGCAGAAATTATAGGGATCATGCCAGGGAAAGAGGAAAACCGATCCCTAAAGAGCCCATTTTATTCCTCAAGCCTTCAACCGCGGTGATTGGGCCGGATAACAGCATCAATCTTCCTGAAATGTCAAAAAAAGTTGACTATGAAGGAGAACTGGCCTTTGTCATCAAGAAAAAAGCGTATAAACTGAATGAAGAGGCCATTGTGGATGATCATATTCTCGGGTATACCTGTTTCAACGATGTGACGGCACGTGACCTCCAGGATAAGGATGTGCAGTTTACCAGAGCAAAGTCTTTTGATACTTTTGCCGCTATCGGCCCATGCATCACAACCGGGATCGATCCAGGAGCTTTGGGGGTGAAGACTTTTCTCAATGGAAAACTTCGTCAGTCAGGCAATACAAAAAATTTAATTTTTTCAATCCCTTTTCTTGTTCGATACATTTCAAACATTATGACTCTTCTTCCCGGAGATGTGATTACTACAGGGACTCCTGCTGGAGTAGGAGCTATGAATGCCGGGGACAGGGTCGACGTTCAGATCGAGGGAATTGGAACTCTCTCCAATACAGTGACCTGAATTCTATTTTACTCTTTTTCATTTTCCTCAATTATGATAGATTATTGGATGACCGGTTAATTTAGATTACACGGAGGTCATTATGCAATTTTTCTTAGACACTGCCAATATTGATCAGATCAAAGAAGCAGCCAGTTGGGGAATTCTTGACGGTGTAACAACAAATCCCTCGCTTCTTTCCAAAGAAGAAGGAAAATTTGAAGATATCATCAAGGAAATTTGCTATGTTGTTCCAGGTCCGGTTAGTGTTGAATGTGTTTCTACAAAGGCGGCGGAGATCATTGCAGAAGCTCGGGAATTATCAAAACTGGCGGACAATGTTGTTATAAAAATCCCCATTTTTTTGGATGGGCTCAAAGCGATTAAAGTCATTTCAGAGGAAGGAATCCAAGTCAACACGACCTTGGTCTTTTCTCCCAATCAGGCTTTGCTGGCTGCAAAGGCAGGCGCCCGTTATGTATCCCCGTTTATCGGCCGGTTGGATGACATTACTCACGATGGAATGGAATTGGTGGAGCAGATTTTGGTTATTCTTAATACCTATGGTTTTAACACCGAAGTCATTGCGGCAAGCATCCGTCATCCCCGCCATGTTATTGAAGCAGCCATGATGGGGGCGGATATCGCAACGATTCCCTTTGATGTGCTGGATAAATTGCTCAAACATCCTTTGACCGATATTGGGATGGATAAATTTCTTGCTGATTGGGAAAAGGTCAAAAGCCGCTGAATCAACCATGACAATCGAAAAAAAATTGAAAGAATTAAAACGCCGGGTCAAACTGGCGGAACAGGGCGGCGGTCCGGAACGGATCGAAAAACGGCACAAAGCCGGAATGTTGACCGCGCGTGAGCGGATCAACTGCCTTCTGGATGAAGGAACTTTTCAGGAAATGGACCGTCTGGTCGTACATAACAGCCACGACTTCGGTATGGAGAAAAAAAGAATATACGGCGATGGTGTGGTCACGGGTTATGGAACTATCGAGGGAAGGACGGTCTATGTTTTTGCCCAGGATTTTACGGTTTTCGGGGGATCATTAAGCTCAGCAAATGCCGCAAAGATCTGTAAGATTATGGATCTTTCCATGAAGGTCGGAGCCCCTCTTATCGGACTGAATGACTCGGGAGGAGCCCGGATCCAGGAAGGAGTAGAGAGCCTGGGCGGATATGCCGATATCTTTCTGAGAAATACGCTCGCATCCGGGGTGGTTCCCCAGATATCTGCGATTATGGGGCCCTGTGCCGGAGGGGCGGTCTATTCCCCTGCGATCACCGATTTCATCATCATGACTAAGGGAATCAGTAACATGTTCATCACAGGCCCGGATGTGATTAAGGCTGTCACTCATGAAGATGTCAGCATGGAGGAACTGGGCGGCGCAGAAACACATAATACTCTGAGTGGAGTCGCCCATTTTGCCGCAGAGGACGAGGAACAGACCTTTGTCCTCATCCGTGAACTGCTCTCTTTTTTGCCTGATAACAATATGGAGGATTCTCCGGAGAAAGAAACGACTGATCCTTCGGATAGAAGTTCGAACGATCTGAACAATATTGTTCCTGATGACCCGAACCTGCCCTATGACATACGTTTGCTCATTCGTGAAGTGCTTGATGATCTGAATTTCCTTGAAGTCCAGGAACATTATGCAAAAAACATAGTGGTCGGATTCGGTCGCCTTGGTGGGAAATCTGTCGGGATCGTGGCGAATCAGCCGGATCATCTAGCTGGAGTTCTGGACATCAATTCATCGGATAAAGGGGCGCGGTTTGTACGGTTCTGTGATGCATTTAATATACCTCTTATTACATTTGAGGATGTCCCCGGATTTCTCCCTGGAGTGGCTCAGGAGCATGGAGGTATTATCCGCCATGGAGCTAAACTGTTATATGCTTTTGCAGAGGCGACCGTGCCGAAGATCACTCTTATTACACGGAAATCCTATGGTGGAGCATATTGTGTAATGGCTTCCAAACATATCCGGGCGGACATCAATTATGCCTATCCTAATGCGGAGATCGCTGTAATGGGTCCTGAGGGAGCGGTCAATATCATCTTTCGCAGGGAATTGAATGGAGCCAAGGATACTGAGTCCCTCCGCCAGGATAAGATCAGGGAATTCCGGGAAAAATTTGCCAATCCCTATATCGCATGTGAAAAAGGGTATGTAGATGAGATCATTGAACCGCGATTCACCCGGTCCAAACTTATTGCCGCTCTGCGTATGCTTGAGAATAAAAGGGATAAGAATCCCCCTAAAAAACATGGAAACATTCCCCTTTAAAAAAATTCTGATCGCTAACCGCGGCGAGATAGCGGTTCGTGTAATCAGAGCCTGCCGGGAAATGGGAATTATCCCGGTGGCCGTCTTCTCTGACGTGGACAAAAAAGCACTCCATGTCCGTCTGGCGGAAGAGGCCTATCCTCTGGGAGCATCCTCTCCATCGGAAAGTTATTTAAATATTGAAAAGATCTTGAATATCGCCAAAAAATGCAGAGCGGAAGCTCTCCATCCCGGGTATGGATTTTTAGCTGAGAATCCGGAACTTGTCAAACACTGCGAAAAGGAAGGGATCCATTTTATCGGGCCGTCCTCTCGAGCCATGGAGATCATGGGAAAAAAGACAGCATCGCGTGCCACCATGCTTAATGCCGGGATCCCGATTGTTCCGGGAACTATTGAACCTCTCTGGGATGAGAAGGAACTGGTTCACCAAGCGGTAAAAATCGGATTTCCTGTGTTGTTGAAGGCCGCTTCAGG
>CBDVEQ010000071.1:0-12250 GCA_965373045.1 uncultured bacterium
AACAACTTACAACAGAATGCACTATTTTTTGTCATGGCGAAGATGCGGCTCATCACCACTAACCTGTATTATTCACGAGTCGAGGAGAGGCCAAAGAAAAACAGTCTATAGAAGTCCTTAGATGTCTATAGAAGTCTAATGAAGTTAAAGAAGGCCAAGGGCAACTAGGCCCAAAGCAACTTAGCCCAAAGCTATTTTAATTGCTTTTCTCGCTGGTGTTAGCCTCACTTGAATCCTTGATCCCTCGAATCCTCGAACCCTCTACATCAACTAATCAGTAATGTCTTTTTTTTTAATCTTTTGAAAATAACCATATCCGAACAAACGGTCGACTTCAATGATCTTCAAGCGGAGAAAATAGATGGACACAAAAATCGCGATCCAGACCCATGCCAGGAATACATAGAGGGCGATCTTATCTTTAATGTTTTTTTGGCCCGGCTTTGCAGCGTTCGTATCTTCGTTCAAGTCCTGTATTTCAGTCTCTGCGGGTTTGGCCTGCTGGGCGTAGATGAACGAACAAAACAGAAGCAAAAAGCAACTTAATGCCAGAAGGACTAAAACAGCATTAAATTTGAAATCTGTTTTCATAGCAGACTCCAGACAGTCATAATAACGGCATAGAGAATAAACACATAAGCAGCGTAAGTAATGATCTTCCCTTTTTTTTCTGCAGGTTTATTATCGATCATTGGAAGGCAGAAAAACAGGACTCCCATGAGGCCGATCAGAAGAACTGCAATGGTCTCGCCATGGATGAATAATATTTTTGCAGGAAAAATTTTCAATGTCTGAAAAAGAAATAGAAAATACCATTCTGGCTTTACTCCCTCAGGAGCAGGCGCCATAAGATCAGCCGGAGAGCCTAGATGATGGGGAAACAACGCAGCTATTGTCAACAAGGAACCCAGGAGAAGAAGCCAGATAACAGCTTCGCGGTATATAAAATTCGGCCAGAAGGGAATGGACTTTACAGAAATATTCTTTTTCTCAATATCCAGTGGAAGGCTGCTTCCATGTTTTTGAATGAGATAAACATGCAGGGCAAGAAGCATTAAAATGAATATCGGTAGGACACAGATATGAAATGTGAAGAACCGGGTCAGTGTTTCTCCGGTTACATCCATTCCCCCGCGGAGAAATCTAGTGACCCATGCCCCCACTATGGGAATTGTCCGTGGAATATCAGTGCCGACTTTTGTTGCGGCAAGGGACAGCTCATCCCAGGGAAGAAGATAGCCTGTAAAGCCAAAGGCCAGAGATATAACGAGCAGGAGAACTCCGCTTATCCAGGTCATTTCTCGGGGATTTCTATAGGCTTTAGTGATCCATATACTGAGGAGATGGATAAATACTAGTGCGATCATAAAAGTCGCAGCCCAACTGTGAATCGAACGGATGATCCATCCCAGAGGAACGTCATTGACAATATATGCCACACTCTCATTTGCCAGTTCTAAAGTCGGTTTATAATAAAAGGCCAACAGGATTCCGGTCAGGATCTGGATGAAGAAAAAGACAAGAATAGAACTGCCGGTATAATACAAGATAGTATGCTTATGCTGGGGGATCTCCTTTTTGGTCATAAATGCGCTGATCTCATTAATCCCAAGGCGATCATCAAACCATTTCCGAATGTTCAATTTATTCATTCCCCTTATTTTTTGTGATGATGAAATGTTCCCCGTCGAGCGCAACATTTAACTGTCTCAATGGAGTAGGGGGAGGGCCAGCGATATTGATGCCGTTTTCATCATACCAGCCGTCATGACAGGCACAGAAAAATTTTCTCTGATCAGGAAGATAACTAACATTGCAGTCAAGATGAGTGCATACAGCTACAAATGCTGTATAGCTTCGATCATCGTTCATTTTCAATAAGCCTGGTTTAGCTCCCCAGGAAAACGATTTTACAGTATTCGGCTCCATGTTTTCATAGTCGGACTTGAGAAGCAGGATCTCATCGGGTTCTTTATTGGGCAAAAAAACAAACTTTGCAATGGGAGCTAAAAACGCCGCACCTATTGCAGTGATCCATCCGCCGATCATACTGTTCAGAAAGCGCCGGCGTGTAAATAAAGAATGTTTGATTTTCATGATTTTCTTTTAAATAGATTTTTTGTTTTTTCAGCGATCAGTTTTTTCCTGAGTCCAATGATCCCATCTGCAGGTCTGACATCTTTGGGGCAGACCTCATTGCATCTGAAAACTGTATCACATCCCCAGATACCTCCTGGGTTGTTGATCTTAGTCCAGAAAGCGGAATCCCGTCCATCTCTGGGATCCTTGACAAATCTATAGAGCTTTGCAAGAGCTGCCGGACCGATATATCTTTCATCTCTGGATACAGCAGGGCAGGCAGCATAACAGCATCCACACCAGAGACATGTTACAAACTGAAATATCTTATCCATCTGCTTTTCATCGATGCGAAAGCCTTTTTCAGGCAGTGGACCATTAGGCTGTAGAAATGGGTCGATGGACTCCATGGCTCTGTAAAATGGATCCATATTCACAATGAGATCTTTTTGGATTTCCAGATTAGGCAAAGGTTCCACAACAATCTGATGAGAATTAAGGGATTTAACAGTAGTTTTGCAGGCCAATGTGATATTACCGTTGATGATCATAGCGCAGGCCCCGCACACAGCTTCCCTGCAGCTGTACCGGAAGGATAGTGAGGGATCTTGCTTATCCCGGATTTCCATGATAGCTTCCAGGACGGAGTCCATTTTTTTAGGACGGCTGAAAAAATCCTGAAAATAGGGTTTTTCATCCTTGAGGGGATCAAATCTTAGAATTTTAAAATGATAATCCATTATTAATATTTTCTTTCCACGGGTTTGTATTTCCCGATCTTGATATCTTTGAAACTGACCTTTGGTCCTTTATCCGACCATTTGACAAGTGTATGTTTGAGCCAGGATGTGTCATCACGCTTCTGGAAGTCCAGGCGGTAATGAGAACCTCGTGTTTCCTCCCGTTTCAGGGCGCCTAAAACAATAACTTCTGCAATGTCCAGCATGGAGTCGAACTCAGATATTGTGACAAATTCCTGGCAGTAGCGAAAACAATTGCCCGATATGAATGCTTTTTTGAATTTTTCTCTCAATAATGCGATCTGTGACATTGCGTTTGCGAGATCAGCCTTGATACGAAAAACACCGGCCTTGATGCTCATTATATTTTTAAGTTGAAAAAGAAGGTCATAAACATTTTCTCCCGAATTCTTTCGCATCAGATCGTTGATTTTTTGCTCCCATTTTTTAGCTTCGGCGAGCATGATATTATCCCCAGCGATTTTTCCTCCGCCGCCTTCAACAAAGTTGGAAGCGGATTCTCCGGATATCTTTCCGAAAACGACTGCCTCAAGAAGAGAATTTCCACCAAGACGGTTTGCTCCGTGAACACTGACACAAGCACATTCTCCGGCTGCAAAAAATCCTTTGACCGGTGAAGCGCCGGATGCGTCCACATCGATCCCTCCCATGGAATAGTGCTGTGCAGGTTGGATGGGGATCGGTTTCTCAACAGGATCCAATCCGGCAAAATAGATACAAATCTCCTGGATCCCAGGAAGTCTTTTTTCGATCTTTTCCCTACCAAGATGGCGCAGGTCTAGATGGACATATTTGTCTTCTATACCGTTTCCCTTGTCAATCTCGGTCTGAATAGCCCTGGCGATTATATCCCTTGGGGCTAGTTCCATGGAAGAGGGGGCATAGTCCTCCATGAACCGCCGGTCTTTGTTGTTTAGAAGATACCCTCCTTCACCTCTGGCCCCCTCTGTGATCACGATATTTTTACCGAAAAGAGAAGTTGGGTGAAACTGGACAAATTCCATGTCCTTCAAAGGGATGCCGGCACGGTATGCCATGCCGATCCCGCTGCCGAGGTTGATAAAGGCATTAGTAGAGCGCAGATAAACCCTTCCATAGCCGCCGGTCGCGAAGATCACAGCTTTGGCTTTGATTGAATACGTTTTTCCAGAGGCAATATCATATATAACAATACCTATGCACTGCTCTTCATGTATGATCAGATTGGTGACCAAACATTCATTGTAGAAAACGATCCCCTTTTTGATACACTGTTCAAAAAGCGTATGCAGAAGGATCATGCCTGTTCGGTCTGCTGCATAGCAGGTCCTGGGAAATCCGGCGCCGCCAAATGGCCGCTGCGCAATGCTTCCGTCTGGGAAGCGGCTGAAAGGGGCTCCCAATCCCTCCAGTTCATAAAGAACCGGGATGGCTGCTTTACACATCATTTCAACAGCATCCTGGTCTGCAAGAAAATCACTTCCTTTGATGGTGTCGTAAGTGTGTTTTTCCCAGGAATCGTCTTTGCCGTCGGGATTATTTCCGAGGGCAGCATTGATCCCGCCCTGGGCTGCGACAGAATGAGAGCGGAGAGGGTGAACTTTGGAGATAACAGCCACTTTCAGATCAGAAGAAATTTTTAAAGCGGCTGACAATCCTGCTAAACCACCCCCAATGATGAGGATGTCGTGACAATCCATTTAGTAATTCCTGGTGAAATAAAGTATGAGGAGAGCAGTGGTAACAAACGTGGCAAATACGGTGAAAATCCAGAAAAGTAATTTTTCCTTTCGAAGGCCCAGATCGATGATTATCGTTCTCAGACCGTAAAATGCATGATAGACACCGGAGATGATTAAAAGAGTATCAGTGAGAGGATTCGTGTGCAAGAGCAGAGCCCAATCCGGTTTTTGTGCTTTGGTCATAAGGAAGAAGGAAGTGAGAAACTTAATCACCAGGAGTATGATCAATAAAAGTCCGCTTATTCGATGAAATACCCATACAAACATATGTAATTCCTGAGAGTATTATAACAATTTGTTAAGGAATGTGAAGGATTTCTTGAATAATTCATAAAAATTGTTGGCAATTTTGCGATTAACATATAAAGTTATATACTTATATTAACCTGCTTTATTCACGAGTCGAGGTTGCCGTAGCTGCAAAGGAGTTGGTAGGATCATAAGGATTCAAGGGGTCGAGGGTTCGAGTGAAAAGAGATAAGAGTTTAGTTTAAAGCACTTGAATCCTTGACCCCTATGATTAATTAAAATTCGACTGGATTATTCACGAGTCGATATGCACGGCGTGGCGCATAAAGCCGTATTCATATACTGCGAATGCGCCGCAACAAAGCAGATCGGCTTGCCCGGAGGGTGAAAAGTGTCGGTACATAAAAAAGAATCTTCAAAGATTGTCTTATTGTTTAAATGTATCGACAATTTTCATGAATAATTCAGGCTGGTAGAGGCAAAGATGGAATATAAATACTTAGGAAAAACAGGATTAAAAGTGTCCAGCTTGTGTTTTGGCACTATGTCCTTTGCTGGAGATGCCGATGAAAAGACTTCAGGGGAAATGTTCCACTACTGCCGCGAGCAGGGGATCAATTTTTTTGACAGCGCCAATGTTTACCAGGACGGAAAATCTGAAGAGGTTTTGGGCAAACTTATCCATGACTGCAGGCAGAAAATTGTAGTCACCAGCAAGGTGTACTTTCCCACAGGACAGGATGTCAATTCCGGTGGAGCATCAAGGAAACATATTCTTAATGCTGTCGAGGACAGCCTGAGGCGTCTAAAAACCGATTATATTGATATATATTATATTCACCGTTTTGATGACTGTACACCCCTGGAAGAAACAATATCAGTACTGGACGACCTTATCCGACAGGGTAAGGTTCTGTATGCAGGTGCAAGTAATTTTTCCGCATGGCAGACGGTAAAAGCTCTGGGAATCTCTTCTTCATGCGCAAAACATCGTTTTGAATGCATCCAGCCCATGTATAACCTTGTCAAAAGACAGGTTGAAGTGGAGATCCTGCCCATGGCGCTTTCAGAGGGATTAGGGGTCATTCCATATTCTCCCCTGGGCGGAGGATTGTTGACAGGAAAATACGGAAATTCTAAAAATCCCGAGTCAGGTCGATTAATCGACAATAAAATGTATAAAATACGTTATGGATCGGAATGGATGTTCGAGACAGCGGAACGTTTTTCAGCATTTGCAAGGGAAAATGGCTTTGACCCAGTTTCTCTGGCTGTCGCCTGGGTCGCTACTCATCCGGCGGTCACAGCACCGATCATAGGGGCAAGGAATATCAGACAGCTGAAACCTTCCATAGAATCGGTTAAGATTGTTATGACGGAGGAGTTGAGGCAGGAAATCTCTTCTTTATCTCCCGAACCTTCTCCGGCCACGGATAGAAATGAAGAGGGGACAAAAATCAATTATGGTGTAAGGAAGTAACCACATAGCCTGCTTTATTCATAAAAACTGCCGATAGCCTAACATAACTTCTTATATATAATTAAGTTAGGCCTTTTTCCCGAACAATTTCCATCATAACTTTAATGCAAAGGGTTCGAGGATTCAAGGGTTCAAGTGAGGCTAACGCCAGCGAGAAAAGCGAGAAAAGTAATTAAAATAGCTTTGGGCTAAGTTGCTTTGGGCCTAGTTGCCTTTGGCCTTCTTTAACTTCATTAGACTTTTATAGACATCTAAGGACTTCTATAGACTGTTTTTCTTTGGCCTCTCCTCGACCCGTGAATAATCCAGGTTAGTAATTAACATATAAATAAAAAAGTGATTTAGATTTTTTACGAAATCTACTATGATCAGTTCTTACTATTAGATATAAACAGACATCTTTTATCTGGAGGCTAAAATGAAAACGAGGTCTTTTGTTTCTCAGTTTTTTATGATTATTCTATTTGTTGGGTTAGTGCTTTCGATTCCTCAACAGATGTTGAGCCAGAAAATCAATGAAGGTTTTCTTGAAAATCTCACATATCGTTCCATCGGCCCGACCCGTCAGAGCGGACGGTTTGTGGACTTTGCAGTTCCCATGCAGCAGCCCTATACTTTTTATGCGGCTACAGCTTCAGGCGGACTCTGGAAGACAACGAATAACGGACAGACCTTTGAAGCTTTATTTAACCACGAAAATGTTTTCTCTATCGGAGATATTGCTGTGGATCCTTCCGATCCGAATATTATCTGGTTGGGGAGTGGAGAGGCCAATAATTCACGCAGTTCCTACTGGGGAGATGGTGTTTATAAATCGATGGATGGCGGAAAAACCTGGAAAAATATGGGTCTCAGGGAATCACATCATATCGGCCGGATCGTAATACATCCAAAAGATCCAGACATTATTTATGTTGCTGCTCTGGGACATCTTTATTCAGACAATCCGGAAAGAGGTCTTAATAAATCGTCAGACGGGGGGAAAACCTGGACTAATATCCTAAACCGTGTCATAGACGGAAGGCATATTGGTGTTGTTGATGTGGTCATGCATCCGCAGAGTCCAGACATACTTTATGCCTCTACATTTGATAAAGTGCGAAAACCCAACACATATAACTTGGGAGGTCCTGGAAGCCGGATCTTTAAAACATTGGACGCAGGTGCGAATTGGACAGAACTGGGAGGGGGTCTGCCAAAAGGGATGTTAGGCCGGATCGGTATTGATATTTATGATAAAAACCCAAATATCCTCTATGTGACTATCGAAAATGCCAACAAAAAAGGAATGTCGGACGAAGACCGCTATAAGGAATTGCTGCAGGACAAATCCAGCAGCGGTATGATAGGAGGCGAAGTTTACCGCTCTGATGATGCCGGAAGTACATGGAAAAAAGTCAGCCCTGACGGACAGAGTATTGGCGGCGCCCCGGCTTATTATTACGGCCAGATCATCATCGATCCTAATGACGCCAATGTTGTCCATGTTTTAAGCGCTGCATCCTGGGGTACATTTGATGGGGGAAAAACATGGAAAAGGCGCCCGTTGAGCTTTGGCGGAGACGATCATGCCCTCTGGATCGACCCAAAAAATTCCAATCACATGATACTGGGTTATGACCACGGAATGGGGATCACCTATGACGGAGGTCAAAATTGGTATCATCCCGATTTTTTATCTCTGGCTCAGTTTTATGCAGTGGGGATCGATAATTCAGTTCCTTACAGAGTAGCCGGAGGTCTTCAGGATAATGGCTCCTGGATGAGTTATGGTACCAAGCCGGGAGGTATGCCCCTAACACTGGAAGATTGGACAAGTGTAGGGGGAGGGGATGGAATGTATAATGAATTTGACTGGAAGACCAACCGATATCTATATAATGAATCCCAATTCGGCCCACTTCAGAGAATAGACTTGCTGACCGGCGAGAGAAAATCTATTGCCTACCGGAACAAGGATAGAAAAATGCGTTGGAATTGGAATTCTCCTATCCTTGTTTCTCCCCATAACAGTGATGTGATCTACCATGCCGGGAACAAGCTGTTAAAATCTCCATTTCGAGGTGAAAACTGGCAGATTATCAGTCCGGACCTGACAACTAATGATCCTAAAAAACTGACAACAGGCAAAGGAGGCGATGGGAATATCCAGTACTGTACGATCACGACGATCGACGAATCTCCTCTTGTTGAGGGGCTGCTCTGGGTCGGAACGGATGACGGCAATGTCTGGGTCTCGAAAAATGCCGGAAAAAAATGGAATACACTCAATGACAATATCACGGGAAATCCAGGCTATTGGGTAAGCCGTGTAACAGCCTCCAATCACAAACCTGGAACCGCCTATGTAACTTATACAGGATATCGCCGGGATGATTTTAAGCCTTTTGTCTATAAGACTACGGATTTTGGAAACACCTGGACATCCATTGCGGGCGATCTTCCTGATGGGCCTGTCAATGTTATCCGTGAGGACCACAGAAACCCGAACCTGCTTTTTGTGGGAACAGAATTTGCCGTATTTGTCTCACTTGACGGAGGCAAGAAGTGGACTCGCATGAAAAATAATATGCCTACACAACCGGTTCATGACATGAAGATCCACAAGAGGGACAATGACCTTATTGTTGCAACGCACGGCAGGGGTATGTATATAACAAATATCGCTCCACTGCAGGAACTGGCCCGGAAAGTGCTTGAATCAGATATATATCTTTTTAATATCGAATCCAAGGTCAAATGGGTAAGCCCCATGCGCAAGGCAACCAGTTCCTCTAATTTTGCAGGACAAAGTGAACCCAATGGGATCATCATTTATTATTACCTGAAAAATAAGCTGGATGAAGATGTTAAGATCCAGGTTTACCAGGGAAAAATGCTGATCAACGAAATATCCGGGAACGCTAAGGCCGGGATAAATAAGGCCCTCTGGGGGATGGATAAGAGGCGCAAACGGACAGAGGATGAGAAAAAGCGGATTCAGGCGATGAATAAAAGATATGCTTCCTATGGTTACCGGTTCTCCCAGGACCCTGAATATGAATCAATCCCTGCACTGGAAGGAGAATATACATTTGTATTAAAAGCCGGAAGAGAAAAAATCGTAAAAAGAGCTTCCATTTTAAAGGACCACTGGTATAACAACCGATAAACAAATTAGGGACACCTATCTTTTAAAATGTTTATATCCAAAATCACAAAATCCATTATACGATTAGTTCCTTTAATGCTTTTTTTAATAGCGTTTGTTTCGTGCTCAAAAACCAAACCACGTCAAGCGATCTTGATCCTCTTGGATGCCGCAAGACCGGATCATTTCTCTTTTTCCGGATATGAGAAATCAACCACACCTGTGATGGATGCCCTAGCTGCACAGGGCATCTGGTTTCAGAATTGTTTTACCCAGGGAACTTATACACGTTCCGCTCTGCCGTGCATGATCTATTCCCGGTATTATGCACCTGTTGTTTTTCCATGCAGTCCTTTTGTGCCGCTTTATAATCCCTGGGAACTGTTTCAGGATATTGACAGAGAGGGTATCTCCATTCCCCGCCTGCTGGAGAAGAGCGGTTTTCTCACCGCCGCGATCTCTGCCCATGCTTATCTAAAAGAAGAAACCCGGTTTGCGCAGGAATTTATGATCTTTAACGACCTTATGAAAGATGATAAAAACCGGGGGAAAACCCCCTATCCCAGGGCGGAAAAGGTTGTCGATCATGTGCTTCAATGGATCAAAGACAATCAGAACAGGGATTATTTTCTTTATATCCACATTATGGATACTCATTTTCCTCATTTTTTTGAAGAAGATGCCCAGACTTTTTTCGGTGAAAAAAAATATACGGCCCATCGATTCACAAAGGGAGGCTGGTTGAAAAGGGAGGACGATTACAACGAAGAAGATGTCCGTTATCTGAACGCTCTATATGACGGAAGCTTGAGGTACACAGACAGGCAGATCGGGAGAGTGGTCAAATACTTAAAGGATATCAACCGACTGGATTCCACTCTGATCATGATCACAGCTGATCACGGGGAAATACTGCTGGAACTTCCTGGAAAGATCGGACATGGTGGAGCCTGGTCTGAATGGCTGGCACGGATTCCTCTTATTGTGCATTATCCTGCAAAAGTCAGGCCGAAAATCAGAAAAAGCCTAAGTGAGATGGTGGATATCGGCCCAACTCTCCTGGAATTGCTGGAAGTTAAGTTTCCACGCGGGAAAGTTCCTGACGGGGCAGCTTTAATACCTTTGACAGAGACAGAATCAGAACCATCTGAAAAAAAAGCTGTTATGATCAGGGGTGCTGTCCGCACTAACCGATACAAATGTATTTTTAAGGAGCCGGATTCCATTCTTCTTGCTGAATTTCCTCCTGGAATAAACGATCTCAGTGGGCAGCTCTATGATCTGGAAAAGGACAAAACCGAGCAATCCAACCTTTTCCGCAGAAAACCCGAAGTTGTTCTCGTTCTTTTAAACCTCTACAGAAAACAAATGAGGCCTTTGTATCTGCGTTCAAAAAAAGCCAGGATTGGCCGGACACCGGATTCACCATTTGCCCTGTCATCTCGCCATTTTAATACGGATCCAAAGCCACTTAAGGTTTCTTATAGAACAAAACCAGAGGAGTTGATGAAAAAGGGAAGTCCTTCCGGATGGTTTCACAGCAATAATCCTGACTATGACTGGATAGTCGGTCGTCAGAACGCCAAACCCCTTACTATAGAGATTTCCATTCCAGATGGACGCTATAAACTTCTGGTAGATATAAACGGTGCGTGCCGCATGAAGGTTAACGATCAGGAAAAACTTTTAAAATCCCGTCCTTTCAGCCACAAACTTCCATGGCAGCCCAGGCAGATCGAGTTTGGCTGGATCGAGGTCAAAAACAACCTTTTCAAAGCATCTATCACACTACAGTCTAAAAGACCCTGGTTTGGCATCCGTCAGTTGGGTTTTGCTCCCGAAAGTAGCATTGACCCAAAAGACCCGGATTATAAAAAAAGAATGGACCGGTTAAGACAGCTTGGCTACATCAAATAACACATGACAGAGCACCAGACAAATAAAAAAATCCTGATGGCCGGACCATACTGGTCCTGGGGAGTTCTTCTTTTCCTGCTCGCTTGTATGGCGATCATTTTATGGAATGACACAAATATTGATGTTTTTTATGTCATCAATGGTTTTTCAGGAATAACAGGCGACAAACTCTGGGCATTATTGACATTTTTATCTGACGGCCTTGTGACAGTTATAATCCTTTTGCCCTGGATCCGAAAAAAACCACGGATCATCTGGGCCGTGCTGATGGCAGCACTTATTTATATAGTATTCGGCCAGGCGATCAAACATCTTGCACAAGTGCCGCGGCCGCCAAAGATCCTTGCACCGGAGAATTTCCACTTAATCGGTCCCGGATGGACCTCTAACTCATTTCCCTCAGGGCATGCATCCATGGTTTTTATCCTAGCCGGTGTATTTTTCTTTACAACCTCAAAGATATGGCTGCGGCCTGTTTTACTTGTTTTAGCCTTTCTCGTGGCCATGTCGCGTATTGTTGTCGGAGTACACTGGCCGCTGGACGTTCTGGCCGGTGCTGTAATCGGGTGGACATCCATCTGGATGTCATTAAAAATATCCTATTTTACTCGCTGGGCATGGACAGCCTGGAGGCCCAAGATTATTGGTGCGTTCCTCCTGGCCGGCTGTATACTTCTCTTTTTCTTGGATTACACAGGATATGACCATGTGCTTACAGAGCAGCGTATCATTGCTGTTTTCTTTTTTATTATAGGTAGTTTTGAGTATTTGAAGCTTTATAGGACAAATCTTCAATAACCTGCTTTATTTATAAAAATTTGCGATACGTTTAAACATTAATACAATCATCTGAAAATCTATTTCATATATCGCAACTTTTTCCCCTACGGGCAAGCCGATCTTACCGCAGTGG
>CBDVEQ010000072.1:0-12205 GCA_965373045.1 uncultured bacterium
TTGATGTTTTAATCCCCCGAATCGCCCGCCGTCTTGGAGCCCGGATCCAGGAAGTGCTGATCGTTACCGAAGTCCTTCGCTACAGCTAAGCGGCAAAAAAAGGACTTAATAAATATGATATCATCATAGAAGTCAATCAGAATGAGGTAAGCAAAGTGAAGGACCTGGAAAATATCCTGAAAAGATCCGGTCCGGGAGATTCGCTCCTGCTGCTTGTTCACAGAGTCTATCAGAGTAAAAATACACAAGACCTTTTTATCACCCTAAGGATACCTGATTGAAAATAGCCAAGATCCATTCGCTTGGAAACGATTTTCTAATCATCGATGAAGAGGAGTCCAAAGACCTTAAAGAAAAAAAATGCCTGGCCAGACGCCTCTGTGAACGCCACACAGGCGCTGGCGCTGACGGCGTCCTTCTGATCTCAGTCCAGGATAAAAAAAAAGGGATCGTACGGTTCAGGATCTTTAATGCGGATGGAACAGAAGCAGAACTATCCGGAAATGGATTGAGATGTGCAGCCGCTTTTCTTTATTTCAAGAATAAGATCGACAGCCCGCACATCCAGTTCAATACACCGGCCGGTACGCGAAATTGCGATCTTATCAACAGGGATAAAAACAGATTCGAACTGAAGATCGAGATGGGAAAACCCCGCCTGAATTCAAAAGACATTCCCTTTGATGACGGAACCAGTCATGAAAAGATCATCGATTATCCCCTCCCTATCCATAAGAATATGTATCCCATAACACTGGTGAATCTGGGCAATCCCCATTGTGCGATTTTCTTCGATCGATTCCCCTCGAGGATCGAATGGCATGAAATCGGACGGGAGATAGAACTTCATCCCTTTTTCCCAAACAGAATCAATATCGAGTTTATCCGGGTCCTGAACCGGGGAGAAATTGAAGTTCTTTTCTGGGAACGTGGAGTCGGAGAGACCCTTTCCTCTGGAAGCGGATCCTGTGCAGCAGCTGTAGCTTCGATCCTTAAAGGACATACTGAAAATCTGGTCGATGTCAGGACTACTATGGGCAAACTCAATGTGGAATGGGATAAGGATACCGTCTATCAAAGCGGACCTTCAGAAATAATACTGGAAGGCGAATACCTAGCCTGTGAATAATTCATGCCAGCTTAAGACTTATCTTTTTCTTTTCCGGAAACCATCAGGGCATGCTCAAAAACCTGGTTGATGTCTTCCACAAAAATGAATTTCATTTCTTTCAGGATCTTTTTGGGAATATCGATCAAATCTTTTTTATTCGGCAGGGGGAGGATCATTTTCTTGACTCCTGCCCTTTGGGCGGCAAGCACTTTTTCCTTAACGCCTCCGACAGGAAGCACTTGCCCGCGTAGAGTGATCTCTCCGGTCATCGCCACATCCCATTTGATCGTCAATCCCGTACAAACAGAAAGGAGCACTGTTGCCATAGTAATTCCAGCAGAAGGTCCGTCCTTGGGAATGGCCCCCTCGGGGATATGGATATGAAAATCATTCTCGGCAAAGATATTTGGATCAACATTAAATTCCATGGCATGACTCCGGGCATAAGCCAGCGCTGCCTGAGCCGATTCCTTCATGACATCTCCGAGCGATCCAGTTAAGGTAAGCACTCCTTTCCCCTTCATTTTAGTGGCCTCAACGAATAGAAGCTCTCCCCCAGCCGCAGTCCAGGCCACCCCGGTAGCCACACCAACTCTATTAGACTGATGGAGCTGATCTTTAAATATTTTTGGGGGACCAAGATAGGATTCAATATTCTGGGATGTGATTTTGGAAAGCTTTGTTTTTCCTTCAGCTACTTTCCGTGCAACCTTTCGGCAGACAGCGGAAATCTCTCTTTCAAGATTCCTTACTCCTGCTTCGCGCGTGTAAAAAGAGATGATCTTCTTGATCGCGCCCTTTGTGAAAGATATCAACGTTCCGTTGAGGGCGTTTTCCGAGATCTGCTTCGGTATCAGGTGCCGTAAGGCGATCTGCAGTTTTTCTTCTTCCGTATATCCGGGAAGACGAATGACCTCCATCCTGTCCCGGAAGGCGGGCTGAATGGTATCCAGAAGATTTGCGGTTGTTATAAACATCACTTTGGAGAGGTCATAGGGAACACTTAGATAATGATCGCTAAAGGAATAATTCTGTTCAGGATCAAGCACTTCAAGCAAAGCGGATGATGGATCTCCCCTAAAATCCGCCCCTATCTTATCTACTTCATCCAGCATAAAAACAGGATTATTAGATAAACAGCGCCTTATGCCCTGAACGATCCGGCCGGGCATAGCACCGACATAGGTCCGTCTGTGTCCCCTGATCTCTGCTTCATCTCTGATGCCGCCAAGAGACATCCGGATGAATTTCCGTCCCAATGCTCTTGCGATGGACCGGCCTAGTGATGTTTTACCTACTCCCGGGGGACCCACAAAACAGAGAATAGGCCCTTTGATCTTTTTTGAAAGCTTGCGCACCCCTAAATATTCCAGAATACGTTCTTTAACTTTATCCAGGCCGTAATGGTCCTCATCCAATATGGCTTTTGCTTTTTTCAGATTCAGATTATCGACCGTGGTCTTGTTCCAGGGAAGGGCAAACATCCAGTCGAGATAATTCCGGACAACCGCCGTTTCCGCAGACTCCGGATGCATTTGGGAAAGCCTTTGGATCTGCTTTTCAAGCTCCTCGCGAACTTCCTTGGCGACCTTCAGTTTTAAAAGTTTTTCTTTATAGGATAGGATCTCTTCCTGGATCTCACTCCCTTCTCCCAGTTCTTTCTGGATAGCCTTCATCTGCTGCCGCAGAAAATACTGCTTCTGAAGCTTATCCATCTCGCCCTTTGCCTCTGTGCTGATCTTGGACTGAACATCCAGAAGTTCAAGCTCTTTGGTCAGAAGTTCATAGACTTTCTTCAAGCGTATATCAGGTTTTATGATCGCAAGAAGGGCCTGGGCCTCTTTGACTTTTAATTCAAGATGAGAAGCAGTCAGATCAGCCAACCGTCCAGGCTCATCCACATTGGCTGCGATGATCATGACTTCGGGAGGTATGTTCTTTCCAAGATTTGTCGCTTTTTCAAGGTCGGAACGGACATTCCTCATCAAGGCTTCACTCTCAAGTGATTCCTGTTCCTTTTCCGGATTTTCCAAGACCTTGATCCTGGCCGCATAATACGGTTGGTCCTCATCCAGTTTTTCTACCTTGGCACGCATAATCCCCTGGGCAAGTATCCGTATGCGCCCATCTGGAAGTTTTAACATTCTCATGATCAATGCGACCGTTCCGACATCATATGAATCTTCTCTTTTAGGATCTTCAACCTCAGCGTTCTTCTGTGTCAGTAAAAGGATCATCCTGTGGGATGAAAGGGACTCTTCTATAGCATTCTTGGATTTGTCACGTCCCACAACTAGGGGAACGACCAGATATGGAAAGACAACAATGTCTCTGAGCATGAGGACAGGCAGTTCTTTAGGGATCTGAAGCTTCGGGTCTGAATCATCTATAATATCTTCAAACTCGCTGTTTTTTTTTGCCATGATCGATCGAATTATTTTTCTTTTAAGAGGATTTCCAGCTCTTTTTTAAATTCCAAGACATCCCTAAAATCACGGTAAACAGAGGCAAATCGAACATATGCAACCTTGTCCAACTCCTTCAGCCTCTTCATAAGGATCTGTCCGATCTTTGTTGCCTCGATCTCTTTGTCGGAACGGTCCTGAAGTATGGTTTCTATCTCTTCAACAATCTCTTCCAGTTTGGCGACAGGAACAGGCCTCTTTTCGCAGGCTTTGAGCAAACCCTGCATGAGTTTCTGACTTTCGAAGCGCTGCCTCTTGCCGTCTTTCTTGACGACCATATAGGGGATTTCGTCAATTTTTTCATAGGTGGTGAACCGTCTCGCACAGGAAAGGCATTCTCTTCGCCGCCGGATGGTAAGACCATTTTTACTCTCTCGTGAGTCAATAACTTTGCTGTCCTCATAATTGCAAAAAGGGCACTTCATGATTTATTGACCTCCCCTAATTTTTTCACTTGGAGTAAAGATATTCCCTCTTTGTATAATATAGCATAACCAAGGAGACATGTCACCACAAGCTGGACAGCGTGGACCACGATTGTCATACTAACAGCAAGATTCGGATCAATGCCGTAAAAGGACGTAAGTCCCAGTTTGCTGAAAGCATGAAATCCTCCGATCATGCCCGGTGTGGGGATAGAAGCTCCCACAAGGACGAGAAAAATATAGGGAATGAGAAAGAAATAATTGATTTTGATGTTATAGGCTAAAAAGAAGATCTGATAGAGGAAAATGATCCCCAGCCATACGATAAAGGACCACAGCGTATACATTAAAAAATCTTTGATCGAGTGGAAAAACTTCAATCCTTGAATAAATTCTTCAGTCAACTTCAGGACTTTATCCGATATTTTATTGGGAAAAGGTTTCAATAAAAAGGAAAATGCTTTGAGTGTTTTAATACGGAAAAAATAGAGGGACAGGGCAATAAGCAGAAGCGCTGACGCCACGCCAAGCCCGATGATCCCCCAGAACTGGAGCCTCTGAAAGGATTCCTCGCTGATGTGGAATATCGAAGCATATAGAGGTTTGGACAGCATGAACAACCCGAGTAGGACACACATAACAAAAACATCAAAAATACGTTCAATAACGACCGTGCCAACTACGAATCCCTTTTTCATTTTTTCCTTCTTTGCCAGATACAGGGGCCTGGCGATCTCGCCCAGACGCCCAGGGAAAATGAAGGAAACGGTAAATCCCACGATAGTGGCGGCATACCGGTTGTATAACCCTGTATTAGGATTCTCATGCTTGAGCAGATAGTGCCACCGGACTGCCCGGGTCACAAAATGTAAAGGAATAAACAAAACAAATAATATAAAGACAGGAAGATTGATGGTGGAGAGATACTTTAATACTTCTTTCCAGTCAACATTGCGAAAGAAATAATACATAAATACAAGTATCAGCACAGTAATAACGGCAACGAGTGTTATCTTTTTTTTCATTTCAAACCGCAATACTACCACCAGGTTAAATTACTGTCAATTGAAGTGTACAGCAAGTGTGTAGCAGTCATTCGATGTTTGCAGGGATCTTTTTAAGTCAAGAATAATTGTTAGCTGTAAAAGTCAGAATAGAAGCGCTCTTTCCAGTTGAAATATGCCGTAAAATCCATTAATATTAGCGAACTGCTGCTGGGAAGTCGTCCAATGGCAGGACACATGACTCTGGATCATGGAATCGGGGTTCGAATCCCTGCTTCCCAGCCACTACTATTTTACCTCAAAAAGATTGCCGTCGAAATCGGATATAAAGGTCACAACAACTGAACCTTTTGGAACTTCGGTGACCTTCAAGCCGGCATCCCTACATTTGATAACAATCTTTTCCAGATCATTCACCTTGATACAGGAATGTGCGATCTTTTTATCCTGGGCTTTATATCCCTGATAGACAAAGATCTCATAATGAATAGTCTGTCCCCTGTAATGTATCATTAAAAGTTCATTATCGATCCCGAAGATGGCCTTAACAAGTTTACGGTCAAGGGTTTTAGGTTCTGATTTTTCAAGTCCGAGGATGCCGATATAAAAACGGTCAGCCTTCTCTTCACTGCTTGCAGCCTGTCCTATGTGGACAATCTTCATAAAACTTTCCTTTCATCCTTCCTGAGGCTTGATGATGATCTTAAGGGAGTCGCCTCCATCCAGGAACATCTTAAAGCCTTTAGCTGTATCTTTTAACGGCAGCCTGTGGGTAATAAAGTCATCAACTTTAATGGCCCCTTTGGCTATCATGTCAAGGGATTCTTCAATATCAGGAGGTCCGCAATAATAGGAGGTGAGTATACGTATCTCCTTCCTCCAGAAATCATTGACAGGAACAATCACATCCTTATCGGGTCCGGGCACGGCAAATAAAACCACCGCCCCGCCCATATCGACAGTTTCCCATGCCTGTTTAAAAGCGGACATGGCAGAAGTTGTAACAATAACAGCGTCGGCTTTTCTGCCGTTAGCGTTTATTAGTTGTTTTAAAATATCAGAGGACGCATCCACAGCCTCATCTGCGCCGAAACTCTTTGCCAGTTCAAGCCTGTTTTTATTGATGTCAGTCGCTATAACCTTACAATTTTTTAATTTGGCAAGGCAGATATGCAAAAGTCCTGACATACCAGAGCCGAGTACGAGAAGGGTCTGTCCTTCCTTAATAGAGGCAAGTCTCTGCGCTCTGACGACACAGGCCAAAGGTTCGATAAATGTCGCCTGGTCATAGCTGACTGTATCGGGCAATAGGTAGGAGCCGTTTAGAACCAGTTCCTTAGGTACCAGGATGTATTCGGCATATCCTCCAGGCAGTCTGTCCTTAACTACCGTACATTGAGGGTAATGTCCATTTAAGCAGTAACTGCATTTTAGGCAGGGCACCTTAGGAGCGATAAAAAGCCTGTCTCCTTTTTTATATTTGCTTACTTCCTTGCCGGTTTCCACAACCTCTACACCCACCTCATGGCCCTGAATAAGGGGGGCTCTGGGCAGACGGTACCATTCTACTATGTCGCTGCCGCATATGCCGCAGGAAATAACCTTTACCAGCATCTCACCCTGACCGGGTGACGGAGTCGGTACTTCTTCGATCCTTATATCATTATTATTGTACCACATGGAAACTTTCATATTTTTCCTCTTGGGTAATTATAGATAGCGGCAGCTAAGTCGGTTGTTAAAAGTCTTGATCATCAGGATTTTTTATTCTTTAAAGTATTATAAAGATCAAGAGCTTTTTCCGGAGTTTCGTTATCATGGACAACCGCTCTTGCCGCCTGGATCATAGCGATAGGCGAATCTGCCTGGAAAATATTCCTGCCCATGTCCACTCCGGCAGCGCCTTCCTGGATAGAACGGGAAGCCATTTTTAGAGCGTCAAGTTCCGGTATCTTTTTACCGCCGGCTATCACTATAGGCACTGGACAGGAGGCAGTGACCGTCTCAAAACCTTCGGGTACATAATAGGTCTTGATATAATGAGCCCCCAGTTCGGCGCAGATACGGGTAGCCAGCCTGAAATATTTTGCGTCACGTACCATGTCCTTACCGACAGCTGTTACTGCCAGTGTCGGTATGCCGTAGCGTGTGCCCATATCGACCATTTTTGTCATGTTGATGATTGATTCTCGTTCGTGTTCACCACCGATGAAAACCTGTACTGCCATGGCCGAGACATTTAGACGTACGGCGTCCTCGATATCCACTGCCAGATCCTCATTGGAAAGCTCTTTTAGGATACTTGTCCCGCCTGAAACTCTGAGGACGATGGGTTTTTGAGTATTTGGAGGGATAATACTCCTTAAGATACCACGGGTAAGCATAAGGGTATCGGCATATGGTTCCAAAGGTAGGATGTTTACATCGATCCTTTCCAGTCCGGTGGTAGGTCCTTGAAAATAGCCATGGTCAATAGCCAGCATGACTGTCTTACCGCTGACCGGGTTAAATATCCTACCCAGACGGTTTTTCATACCCCAGTCCTGAGAATTTAACCCTTTTAAAAAAAAACTTTCTGATGTCTGCGGCACATCTGTATAATATTGTTTCGCTTCCTTATTTCCATCAATATCCGGCATTTTAAATCTCCTTACATTTAATAATCAGGAATAATAATATTCTATCCGCCCTCTTCGACTTTCATTTACATCTTTCTTTACAAAATCACTTCGGATGGCCAGGGATTTTGTTTGGAATCTCCCCACAATATGCTGATATAATCTATCGAGAATAGATCTTCAAGCACATGCAGCCAATAAGTGCCTTTATCAGAAAGAACTATCTGATCCTCTTTATCTTTTAGGAATCCTAGTAGAGACAAAAGCTTTACATATTTTCCGTAGATTTTGTTAAAATCCTTTCCAAATCTTTTTTTAAAACCTATTTTTGCAAACCTTGTCTCATAAATCCTCCAGTATAACCAACCAGCCATCTGCATATTATCTGATAAATCAAGCGATAAAGCTATTGGCATCCTTCCACCTTCAAGGGTATTGATATACTCAGCAACATGGAATGTATTGAGATAGAATACATCCTTCAGGTAAGATCCTCCACTTGCACCAAGGCCAACATAGAGAGGCACGGTTACAGAACAATACTTGGGAACACCTGGCCTGGTAAAGGCCCAGACAGAAGTCCTCCTGAAACCTGCGCTATAAAAGATACTTTCAAGAATGCCAAGCATTTTTCTTCTCTTAAAAATGCTGGAGATTTTGTAATTGTTTGCTTTAACAGTACTCCCCATTTGGGTGTACGGAAAAAGGAAAAGCGGATATGCGGCGATTTGGTCAACACCCATCTCAACCAGGGCATGACCGGCTTGCTCGACCTCACTATAGGTCTGATCGGGTAATGCAAAAATGAAGTCTACATTAACACATTTGAAGTCTTTACTTACAGCTCGTTGGACAACTGCCTTCACTCCTTCCGCAGTGTATGGTCTGTTTAGGAACTTCAGATGCCTATCTTGAAGGGCTTCCACTCCAGTGCTTAAATGATCTATTCCCATAGAGATGATGGTATTGAGATTTTCGGAACTCAGATGATTGGGATGACTTTCCATGTGTATATCACACTGCATATTAAAGCTCGCAAAAATATGCTCCAGAATCTCTTCCAGACCGCTGTAAAGCATTGTTGTAGGAGTCCCACCACCTATATAAAAGGAGGTGACAGGTTTATTACCGATCAAGTCAGAATAGAAGCTAATCTCGGTTTTTATGGCATTTGTATACCTTGCTGCCACATCAGGATCATAAATTTCTTTGTTGTACGGGCAGTAAGGGCATATCTGCTCACAGAAGGGGATGTGAAGGTAAATCCCTAATTCTTCGATGTCCTGAAAGCTTTTCTCGAGCAAAGGAATCCTTTGTTTGAGAACAATATTTTTCTCCCCGGTTAATAATCCTCTCAGGTTCGATCTGATAAAATCTTTAAACAAAAAAGTTCCCCAAACAGGTTTTTTGGAAATCCAATCAAAAATATTTTAATGCATTTAAAACAGCTGATGGCTTCAGTTTTAATGTCTGATTTATTTCGGCATAACTTAAATATCCACAGTTCTGGCACAATTCGGGGTCTTCAGGACACCTGCAACATTTATACATCTTTCCTTTTTCGTAAACATAACAGATATCTAAAGGTCGCTTCCAATCATTATTGATTGCTGATTTTAGACCTGCTCGTGAATTTAATATTTTGTATTTCTTTTTATAGCTTAATAACTTGAGCAGAATTTCATTTCTTTCAATAGGCTCTATGTATAAGTCATCATATCCATAATAAGGTGTATGAAAATAAAAAAATATGCCCCGAATTTGATTGATGGCATTTACATCCTCACAAAACTCTCCAATTTCGTCTCTGTTATAACTGTTTATTGTATAGTTTATGTAAAGAGAAGGATGCTTTGATTCCTGGATATTTTTTATGATCTTTTCAAATGTGTCCCCCCGTAAAAAATCATGCGTTTTTTGAAGTCCATCGATACTGACAAATACAGTATCAGCTGATGTTTTTATCGGGATGGTACCGTTTGTATAAATAACAACTGTGAGAAACCCCATCTTTTGAGAATATTCCACAATATCGTCAAGATTGTATTGCCTGTCATGCCAAAGAAACGGTTCTCCACCTTCGATATAGAGAGAGCGACCTCCCTTTTTGTAAAATGAATGAATGGCAGTCATCGCTTCTTCAAAACTTAGATCTTTCATCCCCCGATTGGCAACTCTGCAATGGCGGCATTTTAAATTACAATTGTCTGTTATGGCTAATCCGCAAATTAGAGGTGTATTTTTTTTGAAGATTTGATGATTAATCACGTATTTCATTCCGTATATGAGATGTTTCATATCAAGTCCACCCCGCCTCTTCCTGTCCCATTTTTTTATTTCCACTCCATATCAGTATCAGTATTTCCGAGGAATAAATTTATATTTCTTTTTTTGGTCTGCTGAGATTTCTACTCATTTTTGCTAAATCCAGGCCCTTTTAACTTCTATATTAACGATATTAAAGAAAATAAAAACATCCTGTCAAGTAAAGATGCACAAGAAAAAGAGAATGTTAGTAAGAATTACAAGATAATACAGCCTCGAATGGATAGCTTAGAAAGGCTGTTACTACAATAATTTCATGATCCGGTTGTATCCGGAGCGGCTTATTGGCAGGGTTTTGCCATTCTTTAAAATCGCGATACGGCTGTCTTTTGTATAGGGCTCGATCCTGCTCAGATAATCGATATTTAGGATATAGGAACGGTGAATTCTGTAAAATTTTCTGGGATCGAGCATTTTTTCCATATTAGCTAAAGTGTCATTCTTCATAGAAGATTTTTTTTGTGTATTTATGTAAACATAATCACCCTGAGCTTCGATATAGGTGATATCCTCTGCCTGTATTATGTAGATGTTCCCCCGGTCCCTTACAAGAATTCTTTTATGTGGAACATCTTTCAAACGGTGCTGCTGCAGTAATTTATCAACCGCCTGCCTTCTTTTTCCCGGAAAACGTTCTTTAATCCGGTCCAGTGTTTTTGCCAAACGTTCGGGTTTAACCGGTTTTAAAAGGTAATCCAGGGCATGGGACTCAAATGCCTGCAGGGCATATTCATCATATGCGGTTACAAAGACTATATAGGGAGCATCTTTTCCTAGAAGCTCCAGTACGTCAAAGCCGTCCAGTTTCGGCATCTGGATATCCAGGAATACCAGGTCCGGGTTTTTTTCTTTAATTGCCTTTAGGGCTTCAAACCCGTCCGAACATTCCCCGACGATCTCGATCTCTTCAAAACCATCAACAACCATTCTAAGGGCTTTTCTGGCCAGAGCTTCATCATCGACGATAATGGCTCGTTTTCTATTCATTTTTTCCCTCTAATGGGATCTGCAGTTTAACGATAAAATTATCTTCTTTTTGGTTGATGATCAGTTTTGTGTTGTCCCCATAGGCATTGGTAAGGCGTTGTTTCAGTGCTTTTAGTCCGTATCCCGGGCTTGTTTGGGTCCGGGCAGCTTTATCCCGGGGGTTTTTAACCAAAATCAGCAGGGAATTCGGATATTTTTCTATTTGCAGAGTCAGGGTGCCGGGTTCAATAGTCTGCTGGAAGCCGTGTTTAATGGCATTTTCTACAAGCGGTAAAAGTGAAAAAGGAGGAAGCTGTTCTTCCATAGCTTGCTCGTTTATATGAAAATCGAGTGTCAGCCGTTCTCCCAGCCGGATCTTCTCCACTCCCAGGTAGCTTTTTATGTGCTCGAGTTCATCTTTCACACTCACCCATTCCTTCCGGGCATAAACCAGGCTGTAACGTAAAAAATCAGACAGCTGTATACAAACTTTATGTGCCAGCTCAGGTGATGTTTTTGTCAAAGTACTCAGTGCGGTTAGACTGTTAAATAAAAAATGGGGATGAATGGTCGTTTTTAGAGAGTTTAACTCGGTGCGGCTGGCAAGTAAACGGTTCTTTAGTGCCTGCTGTTCTGCCTCTCTGCTTTTTTCCAGAGAGAGAATCAGATAATAGATCAGGGCAGCTAGAAAATACAGGAAAATCCCTGCTGCCGCAAAGAGAAGAAAGACCTGATCGAACCGCACCCTCCATATCTTGATATTATGGAAAAAATCCAGGGCTTCGCTGTAAGACATTGTAAGCAGCAGCCATACTCCTGTCACCGTTAAGGCGGCCACACCCTGTCTTAGAATAATATTTACCAGATTTTTTTGCTCCGGGAGCATGGTTTTACACAGGTACCAGGAAGAGAGGCAGAAAAAAAGTTCCACCAGCATAGGCGGAGCTGTGAGTATGGCGGCTGCTGAAAAAGATAAGCCTGTAAGACTGCTCACCAGAACGGTCATACAGATAACTACCGGGCTCCATATGACCGTGATTAAAAGAAAATTCTTAGGTGAGCGAAGATAATGAAGCATGTCAGTTTTTTACCTCGATGCCTCCCATTATAGTCATTCCTTTTATAGTAATTTTTCTAATTGCTTTCTCCGGGTGTGCTGCTATTTCTTCCTGTGACATTACAACTGTTTTATTGTCTATCCCGCCAAGAATAGGCGTTACCTGCATGTTAACAGACCAGTTCCGGGGTATTCTTATTTCAATTCCGCCCATAAAAGCAAATGCATCGATCA
>CBDVEQ010000073.1:0-11993 GCA_965373045.1 uncultured bacterium
AAAGGAATGTCTATATTGCTAATACTTTTCAAGACAAGATTGAAAAATGGGACAGGAGCGGGAAGCGAATTTGGTTAAATAAGCTGTTCCGGGGAAAAAAAGTAAAAACAAAAAAGATCGCATCACATTTTTTGCCGACGAATATCATATATAAAGATATCGCTTTGGACAGTTCCGGCCGCATTTATGTACTTGGGGGACACTTTGCTAAGAACAGCAGCAGAGACATCTATGTATTAAGTCCTAAAGGAGAACATCTAACAACTTTTACGCTGCCTGAGTCCAGTCACTGTATTCATATAGATGAAAAGGATTTTTTGTATTCCCGGGCCAATGATGGTGTTACATTAAAAAAATATAAAATTCATTATGAATTTAATGATTAGATCCTGTTGTGTGTTTCTTCTTGTTTTAATATGCTGTCAGATGTTTATGGCTTCTGAACAGGATACAGGGGAATGTGATACCGGGCGTGTATTGTGTCTTATTATTTTCGATTTTGATGATTTTTTCTGTTTTTCCTGTCTGGAGTCATTTCTTTATTTTATTCGATATATCCCTCATGATATCAGGAAGAAATCCTTCTGGGGGGTATTGGTGTATGATTCTCCAGCGACAGACCTGGAGAAAAAATTGTCTTCCCGAATAGTGGGAAAAAAATTAAGGGGTTTTAAAGAGGCTAATCAGATCGATTTTCCTATTCTAATCGACCATGGATCCCATTTTAAACCGTTATGCCAGGAGGGGAGTGTTGTCTTTCTTTTTTCCAAAGAAAGGTATTTATTCCGGCATTATTATTTTCCATTAAGCCAAAAACAAATGGATGAGATACTGTCCTTAATCAGAAGTCGATAGAAGTCGTTGAATTCAAGAATAGTTTGTTGAGTTTACATGAACTCAAAGAGCTGGATTCCCGCTTTCGCGGGAATGACGTCTTACTTTCACCTTTTCTCGCGTTTCTCGCGGGCGGTAGCCGGCTGGGCTAAGCTGCTTTGGGCTTTGGGCCTCTTTTGCATTGGCCTTTGGCCTATTTTTTTGTTATATTGAATTATCTTTTCCGGTGCGCCTGTAGCTCAGGGGATAGAGCGCCGGTCTCCGGAACCGGAAGTCGCAGGTTCGAATCCTGCTAGGCGCGCCATTCTTTGTAAATCGTTCTATTTTCCAAGAATCAGTTTTGTTGAACCGATCGTGATTTCATCTCCAGAATATAGGTATTGTTCGATTATCCGGTTGCCGTTAACAAAGGTGCCATTCGCACTCCCTGAATCCCTCAGAAGATATCCCTTCTGTGTGATAGAGATTTCCGCATGGTTGCCAGATACATTGGAGTCGTTTATCACAATGTTACTGCTGTGACTTCGTCCTATTGTGGCCTGAGAGCTTGTTATGGGAACACTTTTTGTTCCCCCGTCGCTGTAAGTGATGTGTAAAGTAGCATATGTCCTGGGAATAGTAGATCTTGCAGGCGCTGATGTCCGACGCATATTAGTAACAAGAATTCCCACAAGAAGACCAATACAGCCGAGTCCCAGGAATATCCCGATGATAAACAGCCAGTTGGTTTCAGAGTAAGTGGATGTGACAATACCGCCACCACCTCCTCCAACTCCGGTTGTGACGTGAGTGAAGACTTTGGCCAGATCCTGGGCTTTGTCCACGGGATAGTATTTTCCACCCCCTGAAGTTGCAACTTTAGAGAGCTGGTCCTCTGCAGTGGACCCTTTAGATATTTCCAGGCCAATGACATCTACAGATATATCTATCGGGTTTGAGACAGGCTTCATCTGAGCCACTCTCTTATCAAACTGCTCTATTTCATCTAACTCATTTTTATTGGATTGGGCAAGTGCTAAAAAACAAAAAGCAAAAAATAGAATGAAAAATATGAGGCTAGTCTTTTTTGTCATGACAGACCTTCCTTATCAGTTGTGTTTCAGATCAAAGTAGATCTTTTTTGTGGAGATAGATTCTGCAGCATCCACCGGGTTTCCGCTGCAGCTCTCGCCTCCATCACTCAGCAGAATTATTCTTCCTTTTTTCCCCCGCGAAGATTTTCGCAGGTAATTCGAAGCGACTTTCAATGAATAGGCGATCGGTGTTCCGCCAGCTGCGCTGAAATTCAATTTTTTTGTGATTTGAGTCGGATCACAAGTAAAGCTCTGTAAAAGTGTACAGTTTCCGCAGTCAAAAAAGGCATATAAAGCCCATTCCTCTTTATCAGAAATGCTCTGGTATTTTGACAGCGCTGCTCGTACAGCTGCTTGAGCAGCAGCAAGTTTGGATCCCCTCATACTTCCTGAAGCATCAATAACAAAAACAGTAGAAGTTTCGAGTTTTTCCGGAGGGAGAGTCAAGGATGTCTCACTCTCCATGTATTTTTCGTCTTCCTGTGCTGGGTCTGCTTTATCACCGAGGTATTTGATGTTGATATTGTGCTGATCCTGATCGGTTTCCTTCCAGCCTTTTATCGTTTCCCCTCCTGAAAGTGTCTTCTGATGTTCGAGAACAACTGAACCAGTCAAGAAACTTCCTCCATCAGCAGTAAAATGGACATCTCCCATACTGACCGGGTTTCCCTTGTCGTCTTTGACTTTTACTTCCAGCTTCCAGAGTTTTTCTGTTTTGTCGACAAGAGAAGGAATAACTTCGACACTTGTGGGGATCAGGATCTTTATTTTGTTTTCAAAAAAGATGTGCCCTGAATCTGGAGTGTTTATGAATTTTCCTGTTGCCTCGATCAAAACCTTTGTGTTTTTATCCGTATCTTCGATCTCCCAGACATCAGCGATCTCTAGTTTGCCTCTGGCTGGCAGGCCTTTGATAGAGTGAAAGGAAGGGCCCTTTAAAGTTCCCTTCCCTTCAAGGGTAACTTTGATCTCAATGTCTGTTGCTGCTTCGTCGTCCTCGACATTTTCTATTTTGACCACCAGCTTGTTCGTCTGATTCTGTGGATCCGGTTTGACGGAAAAATCCAGCCTGAGAGCGCTGAATGAGGCCCTCCATACTGTAAAAACGTTTGTAATGGCATGGTCGTAAGCATTGCTGACTTCTTTATTTGCAAAAAAACCCCACCAGGATTTTTGATTCTGGTTGGTGTACATTGCGATCCGCTTGGTGAAATTTATGACATTGAGAGGATTTCCGTTTCCATTTATCTGCTGTTGCTGCCAGAAACCGTCGGCATATCCCTTAAGAGTATGGGCGGATGTGACAAAAGTCGGGCCGTAATTGGCCTCCCACTTGATATGTGTGGACGTTTTATCTGCAATGATCCATCCATCCCAGTACCATGGATCGAACCAATCAGCATCCTTATTGGTCTTGTAATAATCGGCCCATTTTTTAAGTTCATCCATCCAATCTTCAGGTCCCTTGCCTGTAGGTCCTACGATATTTTCATCAAGTATACCGTCGCCTGACTTGATTTTATCAAGGGCATCAGAGGCCGGCATTCCATTGATATGGTAGGGGACACTCATATCTGCGACAAAATGAGCGAGATAAGCTGCATTATGGGCAGGAGCTGTTCCTCGTGTCGGATCAACATAGAGGCGGTTGGAAAATTCCATATGTTTTTTTAAAACAGCATAAAATTCTCCTGTTGTTTTTGGAGCTTTGCCCTTTTTTGTTCGTGGGTTGTAATAATGCCAGTCGAAATTGGAGTTTCCATGAGAATCAGGGCCGGGTCCACTCATAAAACCGCCTGCGAATAAATTGCTAACCCAGAAAACTCCCTCGTGTTTGAGGATATTGTCCAGGGAAGGGAAATTACTTCCTTTAAATGCCGGGTCGCCGCTCAATTTTTTATAGGCTTCTCGGAGAATATACATATGCGATTGAGCGCCGGTTAGAGCTCCCCATCCTGATGCAGTGCTCTGTGCCAAGAAAATCAGGCTGGCGGCAAGGAATGTGAAATAAAAATACCTCTTAATCCTGGAGCTCGTGATTTTCACTTTTCTGCCACCTCCTTATTTGAATTTTTCCCTTTAAACAGTGTAATTGTACTTTTATATATTACATATCATAAAAACAAAAATAGATAAATATCCCTTAACATATATAAATGATTTTATGACCTTGGTTATTCATTGAACTGGGTATTGTTATATGCTATAAGTCAGGTCAAATTAGAATTGGATCGATATTAATACAATACGAGAAACAGCCAATATGAGAAAAGTAGCAGGAATCTCAGAGTTTAGCTTCCGGCAATTATGGGTTCCATTTCTATTATTGATGATATTCTTTTATCCGCTACTTGCGTTTTCAGAAGTAAAACAGGTCAAAGCAGGGAAAATAAGCAGTACCATCCAAATCGACGGTCTGTTTAATGAAAAGGAGTGGAGATCTGCGCCTGAGGCAACAGATTTTGTTCAACTGGAACCAACAAAGGGTGAAAGTGCCGCTTTTCTAACTGTAGTTAAGCTCCTTTATGACAGCCGCTATCTTTATATTGGTTTTACATGTCATGATGATGAACCGGATAAAATTGCAGCCAGTGTCACCAAGAGAGACGCTGAGATCAGAGCCGATGATTCTATCTATGTGCTGCTGGATACTTTTCATGACAGACGGAGCTGTTATTTTTTCGGGACCAATCTCTTGGGGACGCAATTCGATGGGCGGATTATAGATAACGGACGGACACAAGACAGTACCTGGGATGGAATTTGGAGATCAGCCGGGCAAAAAACTGATTCAGGCTGGAATGTTGAGATCGCAGTGGATCTGAGCAGCATTAAATTTCAGCCGGGTAAGGATAGAACCTGGGGGATCAATTTTGGCCGCGTTGTTCCCCGTTCAATGGAGACTTCCTTTTGGGCAGGCCCCCTGGAGTCCGCTTATAAGGTTTCTCAATACGGGGATCTGAGAGGGCTTGATCTGGAAAGATCCATGAAAAAAACTCAGATAATCCCTTATATCATAGCGAAAGTCGAAAAAGATCAAAGAACAGAAGCGGATGCGGGAGTGGATATCCGCTATGCGTTTTCGCAGGCCGTATCGGGAAATCTGGCAATAAATCCGGACTTTGCGACGGTGGAAGCAGACCAGGAACAGATCAATCTGACCCGTTTTGAACTCCGCCTTCCAGAAAAGAGAAATTTTTTTCTTGAGGGAGCAGAAATATACAGTCAGCGGATAAGGCTGTTTTATTCAAGGAGGATCTCTGATATCCATGGAGGGGCAAAGATATATGGAAAGACCGGCGGCTTTGAATTTTCTGCCATGAGCGTACAGGCCAAAAAGGACGATATGCTGGGAATGGATTCAGCTAATTTTACTGTTTTCCGGTTGAAACGGGATATAATGAAATCCTCGAACATCGGTTTTATTCTTGCCAATAAGCTGGTCAACGGGAAAAACAGAGGGACCGTAGGGATCGATACCGCTCTTTATTTTTCTAATACTTTCAAATTTACGGGTCAGTTTGCAGTCAGTTATGGTGATTTCAAAAAAAGCAACCTGGCGTTCTTTCTGCGGCCCAGCTATGATTCATCGACATTTCACATCCATCTGCGTTACACACATTTAGGAGAATATTTTGCTGACAATGCCAATGAAGTCGGATTTATCAGAGATGATAACCGGCATGAACTGGATTCTGCGATTTCGAAAACCTTCTGGCTCAAGAAATGGGGATTTGATCGGATCAACTATGAGTCAAATTACAATATCTACTGGGGATTGGATGGAACGCTGCGCAGTTGGAAAATTGACGAAGAATTATCATTTGATCTTCAGAATAAATTTTCTTTCCAGGTGGAACATCAGCAAGAGTTTAAACTTTATGAAAAAAAGTTCCGTAATAATCGAACCGTTTTTGAGCTCGGATATAACAAGAGGGAGTGGCAGTCTGCAGAAGTCTCATACAGTTTTGGCCGCACCTTTGACCTGGATTTTTTTCTTTACGAAGCAACTATCAATTATAAACTGACGCAGGACTTTTCTCTTTCCTACGATCTGACACACATTAAATATGATCCAGACCCAGGTGATAGAATGACCTGGATCCATGTTATTCGGGCCACGAATTATTTCACAAAGGACCTTTTTATTAAGGTGTTTTATCAGATCAATTCGGCAATTGATAAAAAAAATATCCAGATTCTATTTATCTACCGCTTTCAGCCGCCCTTTGGATTTATTCAACTGGCTTATCAGAAGGGCACAGCCCGGTTCGGCGAAAAGGGAGCACAGGGGCATACATTATTTTTGAAACTGACATACATATTTTAAGAAGGCCAGAGGCCAAAAGTGAAAGGGCATAGGAGTCTGTAGAAGTCTATTCACACATTAATCCTTGTGAAGATGGAATGGAGTGATTATAATCTGACCTTAATTATTCAGGGTTAATGATTTTATCAGGAAATAAATGAAAATGTTCTATTAGCCTGGATTATTCACGGGTCGAGATTGGTGCAGATGCAAGGCATGGCGGGTGAAGCTGTGGTTATCCACCGCAAACCCGTCATAACGCAGCAGATGTGCCGAGATTCGGCCCGCCTGAAAGGGAAAAAATGCCGATAATAAAATTGAGATCTTACAGAAATGTTACAGAACAAAGTTATGGCGGAAATAGTTCGGATAAAAAGCCTAACTGGATTATATATAAGAAGTTATGTTAGGCTATCGGCAGTTTTTATGAATAAAGCATGCTAAGAGGAGATGTCTATATGACCAAAAAAGAGTCCCTGGAAAAAATTGCAAAGAAACTTCGTATTCAGGCTATTAAGATGACCACAGAATCAGCATCCGGGCATCCCACAACCTGTATGTCCATAGCCGAACTGACAGCCTGCCTCTTTTTTGATGAGATGCAGTATAACATCCATGACCCGTTTGATTGGGCAAATGATGAAGTCATACTTTCAAAAGGGCACGCAGCACCGATACTGTGGGCGGCCTATGCTGAAGCAGGAATTTTTCCTGAGAAAAATCTGAAAAATTTAAGAAAGATAACCAGTCCCCTGGAAGGACATCCTACGCCCCGCATGAAATGGATCAAGGCCGCAACTGGGTCGCTGGGCCAGGGATTGTCTGTGGGTGTCGGTATGGCGGCTGCTCTCAAATTAGGAAAATCTCCCCGGCGGGTATATGTGATATTAGGTGATGGAGAGTGTGCCGAAGGATCGATCTGGGAAGCTGCCAACAGCGCCTATGATTTGAAACTGAACAATCTCTGTGCCATCGTCGATATCAACCGGCTTGGACAGTCAGAGCCGACCATGCACGGTCATGATATCAATTCCTATGAAAAAAAGTTCAAAGCGTTTGGGTGGGAAGCTATAAAGATCGACGGACATAATATAGATAACATTCTGAAAGCATTTAAAACGGCGCGAGCCTCGGATAAACCGACTGTGATCCTGGCCAAAACCATTAAGGGGAAAGGGGTTTCTTTCCTGGAAGATAAAAACGGATGGCACGGTAAACCATTGAAAAAGGAGGAGATGGTACGAGCGCTGGCTGAACTTGGTCCGATGCCGGATGTAGATGCTAAAAAATATGTTAAAAAACCAAGACCAAGAAAGAATCCCTATAAGGGAGGGCGTTTTAATTTTAAAAGAAACAACTATCCGGACAAAACAGCCACACGGCGTGCCTATGGAAATGCTCTTGTTTCCCTTGGAAGAATACATAACAGGGTGGTTTCTATTGATGGGGATGTGAAAAATTCAACCTATGCCGATGATTTTTTTAAAGCTTTTCCGAAAAGATCCTTCCAGTCCTATATTGCAGAGCAGAATATGGTAGGAATGGGGATCGGACTTTCAGCCAAGGGTTTTATACCCTATATGGCTACATTTGCGGCATTTTTAAGCCGGGCGCATGACCAGATTCGTATGGCTGCATATTCAATGGCCAATCTTAAAATTGTCGGTTCTCATGTAGGTGTAAGTATCGGAGCGGACGGGCCATCACAGATGGGGCTTGAAGATCTGTCTATTTTCAGGCCCATACCAGGATGTGTTGTGCTCTATCCGTCAGATGCTGTTTCAACCGAGGCCTGTGTTGAGTCCTTGGCCCGGCATAAAGGTCTTTCCTATCTTAGGACATCCAGGCCTGCGATGGCAGTCCTTTATAAAAAGGACGAGAAGTTTCCCATAGGCGGGTCCAAGGTCTTGAAACGCAGCAGGAACGACAATGTAACAGTCATTGCAGCAGGAATCACGGTCCACGAAACTTTAAAGGCTTATGAAATTTTGAAGAAAGAATGGATTTTCATCAGGGTGATCGATGCCTATTCAGTCCAACCCATTGACCAGGTGGGTATTCAACGGGAGATCAGGTCCGGAGGGAATAAAGTCGTTGTTGTCGAAGATCACTTTCAGAACGGGGGACTGGGTGATGCTGTAAGTTCAGCGCTGGCCGGGGAAACGAAAATTGTTCATTTGGCTGTCAAAAATCTGCCACGGTCAGGCCAACCAAATGAACTGTTGGACAAGTACGGGATCAGTGCCAGTAATATCATTTCCGCTGTAAAAAAAGTCTATAGAAATCTATAGGAGTCTATCGAAGTCCGTAGAAGTCCATAGGAGTCTATTGAGGTCAAAGACGGCTTCGCCAGGGAGAAAAAGATAGAGAGCCCAAAGCCCAAAGCAGCTTGGCCCAAAGTCATTTAATTTACGTCATTCCCGTGGAAACGGGAATGACGGAGAGGCGAAAAAACGAGGAGATAGGAGAGGTTGAGAGAATGCTAAAAGCACTTGAATCCTCGAACCCTTTACATTAACTAAAATGAAATTAACTGGACGTAAAAAGACTCATCTTATTTTATTGGCTGCTGGTGTTTTATTGGTTGTAATCTGTCTCGTCTCATACTCCTATGTTGATGAGCCGGCTGGTGATTCGTCGCGTCTTCCAGAGACAGCAATAGTAACAGTTGTCTATGATGGGGATACCATCGGGATAAGGGCTGGAAGACATTTTGAAAAAAAACTCCGTCTTCTGGGGATAGATACGCCGGAGCTGTCTGATTCCAGGGAAGAAGTGCTGTTTAAGGCGCATATCGCTAAACGCTTTTCATTTATTCATCTTTATCGCCAAAAGATAAAATTGACTTATGACTGGCCCCTCGAGGATCGATATGGAAGGATTCTAGCCTATGTTTGGACAGAAAAAACAGGGCTCTTCAACCGTTTTATTCTGGAAAAAGGCTTTGCATCCGTGTTTCGAAAATATCCTGTCAAGTACCAGGAGGAATTCCTTCGTGCAGAAAGGAAAGCGCGACAGGAGCATCAAGGATTTTGGAGTGACGGGGATTATCCAATTATCCCGGCAGAGGGAGCAAAAAACCATATCGGCGAGCTTTTTTCTGTGAGTTTTTTTTGTAGTGAGACCTTTCTTTCGAATAAATTTCTCTATCTGAAAGGAAAACATTTTTCCGCTTTGATCCCAGTACGGTATTTGGACACATTTCAAAAGCTTGAACAATACAGAAGGCGGTACTTGACCGTAACGGGCCTGATAGAGGAATACAAAGGACAACCCCAGATTATGATTTTCCTTCCGAAACAGATAAGGGAGGAAGGCTAAAGGCCAATGCAAAAGAGGCCCAAAGCTAAAAGCAGCTTAGCCCAAGGGCATTAAAATTTAAGGATTCGAGGATTCAAGGGTTCGAGTGAAAAGAAACTCAATAAACCCAATAAGCTCAATGAACCCAACGAACCCAATAAACTGGATTCCCGTTTCCACGGGAATGACGGAGGGCGAAATGAATAAGATCGGAAAACTTGATGGGAAAATTATTAATAAGTTAAAAGGGATTGTTGGTGAAAAGCATGTGATCACAGATCAGGAGCATATGGAGGATTATTCCCATGATGAGTTTTCTCTGTCGGATATCAGCCGGATGCCCGAGGCGGTTGTAAAGCCCGCCTCTGTGCAGGAGATTACAGAAGTTGTAAAACTGGCAAACTCAGAGAAGTTTCCTTTGACTCCCAGGGGAGGAGCTACCGGGCTTTGCGGAGGATGTATCCCATCGGCCGGAGGAATCGTGATATCGCTTGAACGCATGAATAATATCATCGAGATTGACAAGCACAATCAAATGGCTGTTGTTGAAGCCGGCGTGACGCTTATGGATTTTTATGAAGCCGTGGAAAATGAAGGATTGTTTTTCCCCCCTCATCCCGGGGAGGAAAGCGCTTTTATGGGAGGTGTGATCGCGACCAATGCCGGAGGGGCGAGGGCTGTTAAATACGGGGTTATTCGCAATTATGTACGAGGGCTTGAAGTGGTTCTCCCCTCAGGAAAGATAATCCATCCCGGCGGCAAACTCATGAAATCAAGCACAGGCTATAATCTAATGAATCTTTTTATAGGGTCTGAGGGGACTTTAGGGATTATCACCAGAGCTGTGATCCAGCTTATGCCTGCGCCGAGGGAATCCAGATCCCTGATCATTCCGTATGACAGTCTTGAGGAGGCGATCGAAACAGTACCAATACTGATGAGCAGCAAGATTATTCCACTTGCAGTGGAATTTATCCCCAAAGATGTTATTCAGATCACAGAGCGATTTCTGAATAAAAAATGGCCCAGTACAGATGGCAATACATATCTTCTGATTATTCTGGATGCAGACAGCCGTGGAGAAATGGACCGCTTGTCTGAGACCGTGGCAGAGATCTGTTTAAACAAAGGAGCCCTGGATGTTTTTGTAGCGGACAATCCCCAAAAACAGGAACAGGTCTTGGAGATTAGGAGTAAGATCTACGAGGCCATCAAGTCCGTCACCCTGGAGATCCTGGATATTGTTGTTCCCAGGGCGGAAATTGCGCTTCATGTGAAAAAAGTGCAGGAGGTCGCCGCAAAATATGATATCTGGCTTCCTACATTCGGTCATGCAGCAGATGGGAATGTTCATACCCATATCATGAAAGTAAAACTGGTTGATGGACGCATCATTCCCTTTCCTGAGAAAGAATGGGCGGTAAAAATGGACAAGGTAAGAGAAGAGCTCTATCAAGACTGTAAAATCAGGAAAGGAATGATATCAGGCGAACATGGGATCGGAATCGTAAAAAAGCCTTATTTATCTCTTGTCCTTGATGATGCCGAGATCCAGTTGATGAAAGGGATCAAAAGAGTTTTTGATCCAAATAATATTCTTAATCCTGGAAAAATTTTTGATTTGAAGCCATAACAGAATAATTTGAACTTTTCTTTCAGCTATTATATTATCTTTTTCTCTGCAAAATGCCCTTTTTCATGGCATTTTAGTTTCAATAATGATCATGGAGGGAATACATATGAAAAAATGCAGTCTTTTCATCTTGGTTTTGATGATCAGTGCGTCCCTTTGTTTTTCCACAAGTCGAAACGAGTCAGATAAACCGATCCTTGATCCATTGCTTTTTTCCAATCTGGAGTGGCGCAATATCGGTCCTGCCAATATGATGGGCCGTGTTGCGGATATTGAGGGAGTACCGGGAAATCCTAATATTGTTTATGTGGGAACAGCCTCAGGTGGTTTATGGAAGACAGCCAATGGTGGTGTAACATGGACGCCTATATTTGAAAGACAACCTGTTGCTTCGATCGGGGATATCGCTTTGGAGCCCGGAAATCCTGATGTCATCTATGTAGGGACAGGCGAGTCAAATGTGCGCAACAGCGTGTCTTACGGAAACGGAATTTATAAATCAACGGATGGTGGAAAGACCTGGCGACATCTCGGACTGCATGATACAAGGCATATATCTCGGATCGTTATCAATCCAAAGGACAGGAAAACTATTTATGTCGGGGCTCTCGGCCATGCCTATGGACCCAACCGCCAGAGGGGTGTGTTTATGTCGCAGGACGGAGGACAGAGCTGGAAAAAAGTCCTTTATATTGATGATCGCCATGGTGTTGCTGATATGGATATCAATCCGGAAAATCCCAATATTGTTTTTGCAGCACTGTGGAGATTTGAGAGAAAACCATGGACCTTCATAAGCGGGGACGAACAGGGCGGTTTATACAGATCGGTAGATGGTGGTTTA
>CBDVEQ010000074.1:0-11930 GCA_965373045.1 uncultured bacterium
CTAATGCGGTTTTTCCAGCGTCAACATTTGCAGAAGATGAATGCAGTTTTGTCAATACAGAGGGGCGTGTGCAGAGATCCGGATCTATAATTCCCCAGTACGAAGAATCCAAACCGGACTGGTGGATCATTTCCCAGTTGGCTCAAAAAATGGGCGCCAGAAGCTTTTCTTTTAAGAAGTCTTCCGACATTTTCATCCGGATTAAAAAGGAGATACCGGCTTTTGCCGGGATCACGGATGTATCATTTACCAAGGGGAAAGGCCTGTTCCTTAAAGAAGAGCAGGGCGGCAAGAACGGCTTTCTACCCGCTGTTTATGACCGGAAGGTGTCTTTAAGAGAAAAAAAATATCCCTTCCTTCTTGTGCAGGATGGCGGCCTTGATTCTTATCGAAATCTGGACCTGACGGAGGAAAATAAAGGTTTTGCCAAAATACGGGAAACAGGAATAATATTGCTCAATCCTGAGGATGCTGTTATTTTGGAATTGAAAAATGGCGAGAGCGTAAAGATCAACTCTGAATCTGGAGAGAGTCATGCTGTGGTGAAGATCTCAGAGGCTGTCCCGGCAGGAATAGTAAAAACACATTTTCTCCGGGGACTGCCTACAGACTTTATGTTTGTTTCCATGTCAGCTGTTCTACCGGTAAACATAAAAAGAGGAGAATAATGCCAAAGATAATCAGAAGAGAAAGGCTGGTCCCGAATTTACATCTTATCGAAGTCGAGGCGCCGGATGTCGCCAAAAAATCAAAACCCGGCCAGTTCGTTATCATCATGCCCGATGAATTTGGAGAACGTATTCCTTTATCCATAGCGGATTGGGATGTGGAGAAAGGCACAGTGACAGCGGTTTTTCTTATCATAGGTACTTCAACCAACAAACTGTCCCGGTTGAATGCCGGAGATGAGGTCCCTGTTTTTGTCGGTCCACTGGGAAAGGCGTCGGAGATCAAGAAGTATGGGACGGTTGTATGTGCTGGTGGATGTTTCGGGATCGGTGCCATCTACCCTGTTACCCGGGCGTTAAAGGAAGCTGGCAATAAAATCATTACCCTGATGGATGTCAAGGCGAATTATCTTCTTTATTGGGAAGATAAATTCCGGGCGATTAGCGATGAATTTCATGTTTCTTCCAGGGATAGTTATTACGACTGCAAGGACTATATCCCAACAGTTCTAAATAATATCCTTAAAAAGGGGGAAGCCATCGACCGTGTCGTGTCCATCGGATGCACTTATTTGATGTACACCTGCGCTGAGGCCACACGGGCGAAAAAAATAGATACAGTAGTCAGCCTGAATCCCATCATGGTGGATGGGACCGGTATGTGCGGGGCCTGTCGGCTCACAGTGGATGGGAAAACGAAGTTTGCTTGTGTGGATGGCCCGGATTTTGACGGACATCTTGTTAACTGGGAGGAACTTTTTTCGAGACGAAAATCCTATTTTGATGATGAGATCCAGTCACTTTGTTATTGGGAAGAGAAAAATTTCCCTTAATGGGAATATAGCATAGATTATGAACGAGAAAGAGTGAACAATGACGGAAAATAAAAAAACACTATCCCCGGAACAGAAAGAAGAACTCAAGATTGGTTTTAATCTGGAATGGCGCAAGGAATTGCGGAAAGCAATTCCTATGAAAGAGCGGATGAAGATCGAGCGGCAGAAAATGCCGGAAAGAGATCCTAATGTCAGAAACAAAAACTTCATTGAAGTCAATTACGGCCTGGATGCAGAAGCTGCTGTCAAGGAAGCCCAGAGATGCTGGGATTGTGCTAATCCGCAGTGTGTGGCGGGATGCCCTGTGGGGATCGATATTCCCAGCTATATCAAATTGATTGAAAAGGGTGATTTTGAGGCCAGCGCCCGTAAACTGAAGGAGACTAACAGCCTTCCCGCCATATGCGGACGGGTCTGTCCTCAGGAAACCCAGTGTGAAATAGTGTGCAGCGTGGGAAAAGCAACAGGGATTCCGGTCGCTATCGGAAACCTGGAGCGCTTTGCTGCTGACTATGAGCGGGAAGAAGGCGAAGTCAAACTTCCAAAAATACCTGCCACTACCGGTCACAAAGTTGCTGTTATCGGCGCCGGGCCGTCCGGGCTGACCGTGGCAGGCGATCTGGTGAAACTGGGTCATCAAGTCACGATCTTTGAAGCGCTGCATGTTGCGGGCGGTGTTCTGGTCTACGGCATTCCTGAATTCAGGCTGCCCAACAAAACGCTTCAGGCAGAGGTTGCTTATCTGCAGGACTTGGGTGTAGAGCTTAAAACAAATTTTGTCGTGGGGATGACAGCCAGTCTCGATGACCTGAAAGCACAGGGATATGAAGCATTTTACATCGGTTCAGGGGCCGGACTGCCTGGTTTCATGCGGATACCCGGGGAAAATCTGATCGGCATCTACTCTGCCAATGAGTACCTGACCCGGGTCAATCTTATGAATGCTTATAAATTTCCTGAGTATGATACACCGGTTTTTTCCGGGAAGAGGGTAGCTGTGATGGGAGGTGGAAACGTTGCCATGGACTCTGTCCGGATAGCCAAGAGAATGGGGGCTGAGATGGCAGCTATTGTATATCGACGGTCCGGAGTCGAGATGCCGGCTCGTGCTGAGGAGGTGCATCATGCTGAGGAAGAGGGCATTGAGTTTCACTTTCTAACAACGCCCACGCGATTTATCGGGGATGACAATGGCTGTGTTAAAGCCATGGAATGTTTAAAGATGAAACTGGGTGAACCGGATGAATCGGGGAGAAGACGCCCTGTTCCCATTGAGGGATCGGAATTTATTATGGAGATTCAGTTGGCGGTTGTGGCCATCGGTCAGAGTCCCAATCCCCTGATTCCCAATACGACTCCAGGATTAGAAGTCGGAAAATGGGGAAATATCGTAGTTAATTGGGATACCATGGAAACAAGCATGAAAGGGGTCTACGCCGGAGGTGATATTATCCGGGGCGGGGCCACTGTTATACTGGCCATGGGAGACGGCCGGATCGCTGCAAGGGAGATTCATAAATACCTGGGCGGTCTGGATAAGAAATAGTTTAACCAAGTCGGGAAGCAAATATAAGAAATTCTAATGAGCTGTGTCGAAAAATATAAAGAAAAACTGGTAACTGCCGAAGAAGCTATTTCCGAGATAAAAAGCCAGGACCGCTTGGGAATAGGCGGGATTCCTGATGCAGTCCTGGAATCTCTAGGTGGAAAACCCATCAATGAGGTAAAAAATCGGAACCTGCTGTCATAGGAGGTAGATCCATGCGTCAAGAATCGCTCTTTCCTATGGTCAAAGGACACATGGGCACGGATGAGTCGGGCAAGGGGGATTATTTCGGGCCTCTTGTCACGGCCGGTGTTTTTTTACCCGAGGGACAGGAGGCGGTGTTTCAGGAATTGGGGATCAAAGACAGCAAACGACTGTCCGACAACCGCATCCGAGACCTGGCAGATAGCATAAAACAGGGCTATCCTTTTTCTGTTGTTGTCATTGGCCCGGAAAAATACAATGCTCTGTATGAAAAATTCAGAAATCTTAACAAGCTGTTGGCTTGGGCCCATTCCCGCGTGATTGAAAACATTCTGGAGGAAGTCAACTGTTCACGTGTGATCACAGATCAGTTTGGTGATGAGCGATTTGTTACCAGCGCCCTGATGAAGAAAGGGAAAGCGATCGAACTGGTTCAGCGGCCTAAGGCGGAGGAAGACCTGGCAGTAGCTGCGGCTTCGATCCTGGCCCGTGCTGAGTTCCTTAAACGGCTCCATTTTCTCTCCAAGGATGCCGGCCTTGAACTTCCCAAAGGCGCCTCATCCAGAGTAGAGGAGGCTGCCATCAATCTCGTCAAAAAACATGGTGTTCAGGCCCTGGACAAGTACGCCAAAATGCACTTTAAGACCACCAAAAAAATTCTAGCCTGACCTGAATTATTCATAAAATTCGACGACAACCAAAATCTACTTCTAATGATTTTGACTCTTAACATTAATTTTTCCAAACATCAGGATCAAAGCTATTAACGATTGTCTTGATTTGACTCTATGTCGTCGTATTTTACCCTTCGGGCAGGCCGATCTATTGAAAAAAAGGGTTCTAGGAATCAAGGGATCAAGGATTCAAGTGCTTTGAACTAAACTCTTATGTATTTTCTTTTCATTCGAACCCTAGAATCCTCGAATCCTTGAATCCTTATCAAGACTCGCCATTGATTCTTGAGGAATATTTGGGCATAATCTTAGTCGCTTGTGAACCAAGGAAATTCTTCCAATAGGGAGTGACTATGATAGTTGAGACCAAACGGCTATATTTTGATGACCCATATAAATGGGAGTTCTCCGCAAGAATTATTGACCGGCTCAGGTTTGGCGAATTTCCTGCGGTGGTTCTGGATCAGACATGTTTCTACCCGGAAGGCGGAGGTCAACCGTCCGACAAAGGAACGATCAATGGCATGGATATCTTAGAGGTTGTGGAGCATGAAGGAAGGATCCTTCATGTTCTTTCCAGGGACATTAAAGACAAAAACATTCAAGGCAAAGTGGATGGCTCTATCCGTTTTGATCACATGCAGCAGCATGCAGGCCAGCACGTGTTGTCCCAGGCCTTTTATGAACTATATGGGGCAGAAACCCGGTCCTTTCATCTTGGAGAGGAGGTTTCCACTGTCGAGATAGCTATGAAGTCAGCCACTGATCTTAAAATACAAAAGGTGGAAAAAAGGGCCAATGAAATTGTATTAAATGATTTGGAGATAAGATCCTACTTTGTGGAAGAGAGCAAAATACAGAGCATTCCACTGAGAAAGCCTCCAAAAAAGACGGGGACCATCCGGGTGATCGAGGTGGATAAATTTGATTATACAGCATGCGGTGGAACTCATCCCTGTCGGACAGGAGAAATCGGTCTGATTAAGATCCTGCGAAGGGAACGGATCCGCGATAACATCCGGTGCGAGTTCCTGTGTGGTTGGCGAGCATACCGGGATTATGCCTGGAAGACTCGAGATTTGCGTATATTATCCAACCAGATGACTGTCGCAGAAAAAGAGGTTGTTTCTACATTTGTAAAATTCCAGTCAGAAGTAAAAGATCTGAAGAAGCAGAACAGAAAGATCAGAGAGAAGCTTGTAGGACTGGAAGTGGAAGAGACCATTCGTAAAAGCGATGGCCCTCTTATCAGTGAGATATTTACTGGAAAAACCATAGATGAAGTTCGACTTATGGCGCTAAGTATTGTCAAAAAAGGAAGTTACGTTGTTTGTTTTGCAATTAATGATAAACAGTGGGCTCATCTGATCTTTGCCCGCTCTGAGGATATTGACATTGATCTTCGGGAACTGGTCCCTCTTGTTTCATCTTTGGTCGAGGGAAAAGGAGGAGGCCAGCCTTCCCTTGTACAGATCGCGGGGACCAACTCGACAAATCTCGATAAGGCCATGGAAAAAGCTGCCCGGTTTATCAAGGAAAAAATTCGTATTTAATCCTTTGTTATTCGTAACGTAGAGCAGTAATCGGATCCATTTTTGCAGCTTTTTGAGCGGGGAAAATACCAAAGAATATCCCGATAGAAACAGAAACAAAAAAGCCCAGAAGAACAGACAACAAAGTGACAGAAGAAGGAAGAGGTGTTGCTATTCTGACCAAGAGAGAAACACCGAATCCGATGAGAATGCCAAGAATCCCACCGATTCCGGTGAGAACCACAGCCTCGATCAGAAATTGTCTGAGTATGTCCGCAGGCCGGGCGCCCAGGGCTTTTCGAAGTCCGATCTCTCCGGTGCGTTCCTTGACTGACACCAGCATGATGTTCATGACCCCAATACCTCCCACCAATAAGCCTATGGAAGAGATAACGATCATGACAATATAGGCGGCGCCGGTCAACTGGTTGTAAAGATCGATAAGAGTGTCCTGGTTGTAAATAGCGAAATTATTGGGTTTTCCGAATTCTACACGGCGTCTTTTGCGAAGGACATTAATAATCTGATCCTGAGTCTCGGTGAGATATCCGTGTTTCCTGGGGATGAGGATGAACTCTAGATTGGACTCATCATAGGGAAAGTACTTCATGAAGGTTGTGATAGGCATACCCACGAAGTTGTCCCGGCTTTGACCGAAAAAGCTCCCCCTTTTCTGCAGAACGCCTACAACTCTGAATTTTTCTGCGCCGATACGGATGTCTTCTCCTATGGCATCGGAATGGGGAAAAAGGATCTCGTTCAGGTCATATCCCAGGACACAGATCTTTGTAGTGTGTTCAATATCTGATTTTGTGAAAAACCGCCCTTTTTTTGGGGAATAGACAGATATTACTTCGGGAAACTGATCATTCATACCCATAACCATGGAATCCTGGCTTTTTTTGTTGCGGTACTTGATAGGGATGCTTTCAAAAAAATCCGCTACAAGATTAACCGCTATTGCCTTGACCAGATCACATTCCTTTTCAATAGCCAGGGCATCGTCATACGTCAGATCCTGTCTCTGCCGCTCTTCTTCAGAAAGGTGGCCTATTTGTATCCCGGGTTCGCGTTTGGAAACAATGATGATGTCTGAGCCCACCGACTCCAATTCGCTAAGAAAGGATTTGTTGAGGCCCTGGATGATGGATGCCATGCCTATGACGGTCATGACACCGATCATGATCCCCAGGAGAGTCAGGAAAGAGCGGAGTTTGTGGGATTTTATGGAATCAAGAGACATGTGGAAGATTTCTTTTAAGATACCGAATCTCATTGTTCTTTCCTTAAAGCTTCGATGGGATCGAGTTTAGCAGCTTTACCGGCTGGATAGAGGCCGAAGAAAATACCGACAGAGCTGGAGACCAGGATAGCTGCTACGACCGATCCTGGATCCAGTGTGGAGGGCAGAGATGTGGCGGCAGTTACTGCTTTGGCGATTATAAATCCAAGCAGAACTCCGATCATGCCTCCTATTGTGGAGAGGGTTGCCGCCTCGATCAGAAACTGGAAAAGAATGTCCGTCCGCCTGGCGCCAATGGCTTTCCGGATACCGATCTCCTTGGTCCTTTCCGTGACAGAAACGAGCATAATATTCATGATCACGATCCCGCCAACGATCAGGGCGATCGCGGATATGGCGATCATGGCGAAATAGATCCCTGTTGTTGCGGATTTGTAAAAATCGATGAAAGTCTCGGAAGTCCGGAAAGAAAAGTCATCGGATTCATTATAGGAGAGATGGCGTTTGGACCGGAGAATGGTCCGGACTTCTTCCCGGGCAGTGGCCATCTGTTCCTGGGATGTGGTGTGGATATTGATGTTGATGCTGCGCCGGGAGCCGTAAACCTTCATAAAAGAAGTAATGGGGATACGGACATAATTATCCTGGCTCATACCGAGGAGTTTCCCCTTTTTCTCGCCGATTCCTACGATCAAGAAGGTATGAGGCCCGATTTTCAGCCTTTTTCCGAGGGGATCAAGATTGGGGAAAAGTTTTTCAACAATATCTGCCCCGATGGTACAGATATACCTGGAGTGTTCTTCATCCTCCCTGAGGATGTGCCGTCCTCTTTCCAACTCTTCCACGCTGCCGATCATGTGGTCAAGATAGGTCAGGCCTATGATAGAGACATTTTTCATGTATTCGCTTCCAAATTTGACCGTTCGATTAGTAGAGACAGAAGCGCCTACCATCTCACAGGAACGGCATTTCTTCTTCAGCAGCTGCATGTCTTCCAATAAAATATCTTTGCGTTTCATCTGTTCGCGAAAATCTTTGAGAGAGGTGCCTACCATAGAAAATTTTGTGACTGTAAAATCATTGGTTCCATAAAAGGACATTTTTTCATAGACGTAATTATTGAGGCCCTGTATTATGGAAACAACTGAAATGATCGTGAGGACACCGATAATGATCCCCAGCAAAGTCAAGAACGTCCGCAGCTTATTTAGCCGGAGAGAACTGATGGCCATAGCAACGGATTCGCTGACAGAAACGCGCGCTTTGATTTTTTCTGTTTTTTGCATAGGATTCATTATATATGATACGCAATCATGAAGGAATGGTTTTATTAATAGAGATATACAGGAGGATATCATGAAAAAGACAATCGTTATTCTTGCCATAACAGTGATATTTTTAGGATGTTCATCAAATGTTATGGGACGCATTGGTTTTTTTATCGGTTTGCAGGGAGGATATTCCGCGCAGAAAGCCGGGCTGCCCGATTTCGAATTCAACACAGACACCTCCTTTTTATACGGTGTCCGGCTGGGCCTCAAGTTCTTGATGATTGCCGTCGAACTGAATTATTTTCAGGCTGCGCACAATCTGGAACTCAAGGAATATTTTACATTCTCCTGGGGGGGGAAAGAGATCGATTACAATTATCTCGGAGCCAATTTGAAGTTTTTTTTCCCTTTCTTGGTATTTCAACCCTATATCACAGGTGGATATGGGTATTATACGGCAGATATCAAAACCATTGGCAAGAACACCGACAAAGGATTAAACGGGGGTTTGGGGATTGAGATCCATCTCGGCAGCAAGTTCTCCCTTCTTGTAGAAGGCAAATATCATCATGTCAGCCTGGATATTGATCAGCTAGAGTTGAAAATCGGCGATTGGACCTTGTCCGGAGGTCTGAATTTTTATTTTTAAGATTTGTCAGGGAATATTCTATGATCAGATTGAATAAATTTCTTTCCCAGGCAGGTGTGTCCTCAAGACGTGAGGCGGACCGATGGATTCTGGAAGGGCGTGTCAAAGTCAATGGGTCTATCATCAAAGTCCTTGGGCACAAGATCTGCGATCAGAGCGATGATGTCGAAGTCGATGGAAAGCATATTAATAAAACAACACAGCATGTGTATCTGATACTGAACAAACCAAAGGGAGTTCTTGTCACATTAAAGGACCCCCAGAACAGGCCCACGGTCAAAAGTCTGATCGGCCCTGTCCGGCAGCGGGTTTTTCCTGTGGGAAGACTGGACCTTAACAGTGAGGGCCTGCTCCTTCTTATGGATGATGGAGAGCTTGCCTATCGCCTGATGCACCCCCGGTATCAGATCGATAAGGAATATCAAGTCCGGGTAAAGGGACAGCCTGAAGAGTCCAGTATGGAGCGCCTCCGGGAGGGAATCTATCTTGATGGAAGGAGGACAGCCCCGGCCAGGGTAGTGATGTTGAATGCCGGCGCGAAAAAATGCCTGCTGAATATCGGCATCCATGAAGGACGGAAGCGTGAGATCAGAAGGATGATAGAAGCTATCGGGCATACACCCATTGCCTTAAAAAGGATCAGATTTGCAGGTCTGACTCTTGGCGGCCTTAAACCGGGACAGTGGCGGCATCTTAGACCGGATGAAGTATTGAAACTCAAAAAACAGGTCAACCTAGACTGAATTATTTATGACCGACCTAATCCCATCTACTCAGAGCTTCGCTCCTCCTTCAAGCTGGGTTATTCATCTTTTTTGTCTACTGCAAATGTCTTCCAGCTTTTTGCCAGGCGGGTAAGTTCATTATCCACGAGATAATTCATTGTATCCTTCTCGAATGTGCCGTCTTTTAATTTTTTGCCGGCTTTAATACCGGTCAGAATTTCGATTCCTTCATCGATCGTTTTGACCGGATAGATGTGAAAAGATCCTTCCTCTACTTCTTTGACCACTTCTTCACTCAGCATAAGATTCTGCACATTCTGATGAGGAATGATGACGCCCTGTGTGCCTGTAATTCCTTTTGCCTTGCAGACTTTATAGAATCCTTCGATCTTTTCATTCACTCCGCCAATGGGCTGAATTTCGCCCTTCTGATTTAAGGAGCCGGTGATCGCAATATCCTGCCGCAAAGGGATCTTGGACAGGCTGGACATGATCGCATAGACTTCGGTCGATGATGCGCTGTCTCCATCCACACCTGAGTATGATTGTTCGAAAGCCAGGCTTGCAGACAGTGAGAAGGGTTTGTTCTGGGCATATTTTCCCCGTAGATATCCGCCCAGGATGAGAACTCCTTTGTTGTGCGTCCGGCCGCTCATATCTGCCTCCCGCTCAATATTAATGACACCTGCGCGTCCCATAGCTGTACTTGCAGTGATGCGTGTGGGCTTTCCAAAAGCGATCTCACCCAGCATATAAACCGACAGGCCGTTCACCTGGCCTACAACACTTCCCTTTGTATCGATCATGATTGTTCCATCGTCGATCATTTCCTGGATCTTGTCTTCGATCAAGCTGGCCCGATCGAAACGTTCTTTGATGGCCTTGAGAACATGGATTCGATTGACGCTGGTCTTATTTTCTTTTTTGGCCCAGTAGCTGGCTTCCCGGATGATATTGGCCAGTATATTGAATCGTGTTGTAACTTTACTCTGTTTTCCTGCGATCCTTGTTCCGTATTCGATAAGGGAGGCGATCCCCTCACGCTCAAAGTGATTCAGTTTATCTTGATCACAGATCTTTTTGATGAAGGTTGTATATTCATAGATAGTGGTTTTCCCCTTTTTTATCTCCGAGTCGAATTCAGCTTTGATCTTGAATATTTTCTTAAAGTCCTGATCCTGATAATAGAGCAGGTTATAAATATAGGCATCACCGATCATAACGATCTTTATGTCCAGATCGATTGGTTGTGGTTTGAGACTGCTGGTCGAGACAAGGTAAATGAAGGAGGGATTCTGGATCTCCAGCTTCTGGTTTTTCAGGGTCCTTTTAAGGGTTGGCCAGACACCCGGTTCCACAAGGGCATCCAGGGCGTTGATTACAAGATATCCACCGTTTGCTTTCAGGAGAGAGCCGGCCTTTATTTTTGTGAAATCGGTTTGCCACAGTCCCATGCGGTTGACTGTGGCCTCTATGGAGCCGAAAAGATTGAAGTAGTTTGGGTTTGTTTCCATGACCACAGGAGCGCCTTGTGTGTCGGAATTGTCGATGAGGAGATTGACCTGATAGATCAGGAAGAGGTCTGCAGGCATTTCCCTTTCTTGCGGCTCCTTTTTCTGTCCTTTGAACTTGTCCAGATTGCTTATCAGGTTTTGTCCCACATCGGACAGATAAAGAGATATCTTTTTGTCAGGGAAATTTGTCTGTATTTCCTTAATAGCGCCTTTGATCATGGGAGAAATGGCCTCTGCATCCCATTCCATCAGCATCTGACGTGTGTTATCGTCGGTTTCCCTCAAGATCTTAAACGCTTCTTCCAGTTTGTCGGTCAGCTCTTCATATTTCTTTTTCAGATTTTTCAGTTTAGCCTCGTCAAACTTTTTTTCTCTGACAAGAGCCTCGAGTTTCTGGAAAGAGATGGGTTTTCCCTCGATAACCGGAATCAGGTCAGGTTTAATAAACATACCCATCTGGACCTGGATGACGGAAAACCCTTCCCTGGCGGCCTCTTCTTCAAATCGGCCTAGAATGTCCGTTTGTTTTTTTTGTTGAGCTTCAATGATACTCTCTCTTTTTTCCGAATAATATTGGCTTTTGAGGAGTTCCGGTATATTGACCTTCAGCATTTCGATGAGATGGGTCATGGCTTGTTTGAAGGCCTTGCCCTTGCCTGCGGGCAGGGTTATCAGAGTCGGCTCATCCTGGTTTTTGAAATTGTTGACGTAGATGATGTCGTCCGGGGTTTTTTCGCCTTTATCCAACTTTTTCAGAAGTTGTTTGATGGTTGTTGTACGGCCTGTACCTACCATTCCTGTGATGAATATATTGTATCCCAGGCTTTTGATCTCTAATCCTGTTTGAATGGATTTTAAAGCCTGTTCTTGGCCGATGATACCTTCGTAGGCCTTGCACTGATTGCTTGATTCAAAGGGAATCTTTTCGGGATCCAGTCTCCAGGTCAACTTTGCAGGTGAGAGCTCTTTGAAATTCTTTGCCTCTTTCATTTTATTAACTCCTTATTAACTTGGCCTGCTTTATTCATAAAAACTGCCGATAACCTAACATAACTTATTATATAGCAT
>CBDVEQ010000075.1:0-11779 GCA_965373045.1 uncultured bacterium
TGATCGGCGACAATTACTTTTGCGGGTCGACGATGATTAGAATTGCGGTTTTTTCAGGAGTTGTTTTAAACTGTCCGGGTCAAGGAGGCCTGGATGGTAACAGATCAACAAGTGAGGAAATTAATGGAATTGAGAAACAAAGAGAAGACATTATCGACTGCCGCTTCTAAGGCCGGGATGGCAGAGAACACAGCCCGCAAATACCACCGGTTAGGCACTTTGCCGAGCCAGTTGAAAGAGCCACACACTTGGCGGACCCGGAAGGATCCTTTTGATGAGGTATGGAGTAAGGCCAAAGAGTTTTTTGGATTAAACTACGGACTGGAAGCCAAGAGTTTATTTGAACATTTTCAAAGGGAATATCCGGGGCGATTTTCCGATGGACAGCTTCGGACATTTCAGAGGAAAGTAAAGACATGGCGTGCATTAGAGGGCCCGGCCCAAGAGGTTTATTTTCCTCAGCTGCATTATCCAGGCGATTTATGCGAGTCGGATTTCACCTCTATGAACTCGCTTGGGGTTACGATCCAGGGGCAGCCGTTTGAGCATTTGATCTACCATCTCGTTCTCACTTATTCCAACTGGGAGACAGGCAGTGTATGTTTTTCGGAAAGCTTTGAGAGTCTTAGCGAGGGGTTTCAAAATGCTCTTTGGGAACTGGGAGCTGTTCCCAAAAGGCACAGGACGGACCGTTTATCGGCTGCGGTTCACCAGGACTGCAATCCTGAGGAGTTTACTCAAAGCTATCAGGCTTTATTACGGTTCTATCGAATAAAGGGAGAAAAAATCAGAAGTGGTGAGGCCCATGAGAACGGAGATATTGAACAGCGGCATCACAGGTTTAAAAGAGCTTTAGATCAGGCATTGATGCTTCGGGGAAGCCGGGATTTTGAAAGCCGGAAAGCCTATGAGTCCTTTTTGCGAAATCTGTTCGTTCAGCTCAACTCGGGACGGAAGGAACGGTTTGAAGAGGAAATAAAACTCCTGCGGCGTCTGCCTGAGAGGCGCCTGGATGATTTTCGGTGGCTTAAAGCCAGAGTTGGACCCTCCAGTACCATCCATGTGGCCAAAAAAACCTATTCTCTTCACAGCCGGCTTAGGGGAGAAACTGTTAAAGTGAAGCTCTATGCGGAATACTTTGAGGTCTTTTATGGACAGAAAAAGATCGATCGCATACCACGGTTGCGTGGTAAAGGCCGCCACTTCATCCAATACAGACACATAATTGACTCTCTAGTGAGAAAGCCAGGCGCGTTTGAGAATTATCGTTACAAAGAAGATCTTTTTCCCTCAATCCGTTTCCGGATGGCCTATGACTATTTATGTAAGAAAAGTCCGGCACGAGCCAATAAGAAATACCTTAAAATCCTTCATCTGGCAGCCGAGGAGAGTGAATTAGGAGTGGATGAGGCGTTACGCACACTCTTTACAACGGAACAGCCCATAACCCTTGAGGCTGTTAAAAAACTTATGGAGTCGGAAAGCGAGATAAGTCCTGCCCAGCAAGTTAATGTCGATGATGTCGATCTTGGCCAATATGATCAGCTATTAAAAAACAGCGAGGTAGCCCATGGGCAGCAGGCATAAATTAGAGACCTGTCTTAAGAGTCTTCGTCTCTCTGGGGTGAGAGCCTATTATGAGGAGCTTACCCGGGTGGCTGAACAGGAAACAATGCGGTATGACAAGTATCTACTCGAGCTTCTTCTAAGAGAATGCGAAGTCAGATACAACAACCGGATTGCAAGGCTGCTTAGAGAGTCGAAACTGCCGCCTGAGAAAAATCTTTCGAACTTCGATCTCAAACGCCTCCCGCCTAAACTGCAGCATCAGGTAAAAGCGCTTCTTGACGGGACATTCGTAGAGCGGCGAGAAAACATTCTGGCTTTCGGCAATCCTGGAAGTGGTAAAACACATCTTCTCTGTGCCCTTGGCCTCGAACTTGTGCAGAAGAACCAAAGAGTCCTCTATACGACATGCTCCCTTCTTGTTCAGGAATTATTGATAGCCAAAAAGGACCTGGTGCTTGAAAAAATGCTGAAAAAACTTTCCCGCTTTGATGTCATCATCATAGATGATTTTGGCTATGTCCAGCAGGAACGCGAAGAAATGGAAGTTCTTTTTACTTTAATGAATTACCGATACGAACGAGGAAGTATAATGATCACCTCAAATCTGCCTTTTTCAAAATGGGAAACAATCTTTAAAGATCCGATGACCACAGCCGCAGCCATCGATCGGGTGGTTCACCACAGCATCATCCTGGAGATGAATATTCCAAGTTATCGTATGGAGGAGGCTAATAAAAGCGGAAATAGACAAGGGGCTAAACTTGGGTCGGCTTGAGAAAATGGATTGTAGAGCATCTGAGAGCCTCGCTTTTGGAGGCTTGATGGATAAAACATATGAAAGGATAAAAAAACGCAATTTTTATTGTCGTCGAGGCAATAAAATAGTTGACGTCAGTCATACTCTATGATAACCAAGCAGTATCACTATGTGGAGTGGTATCACTGGGACCATGCCACAAAGACCGCCGGAGAAGTAGCGGCTGTCGAACTCTACGACAACCAGTCGGATCCAGGCGAAAACATCAATGTAGCCGGGATTCCTGAAAATTCGGAAGTTGTCCGACAGCTGGCCCAGCAGTTGAAGGCGGGCTGGAGAGCCGCCCGTTTGCGTTAGAAAATGATGGTGAAAACCGTCCCTTTGGTCCTGTGGATTATGAGCCTTTGGCCAATGAAAAAAAAGCCCAAAGCCCAAAGCAGCTTAGCCCAAGGTCATTTAATTTACGTCATTCCCGTGGAAACGGGAATCCAGTTCTTTGAGCTCATTGAAGTAAGAGCCTGGGTTATTCACAGGTCGATGTTGCCGTAGCTGCGAGGAGTGGTTCGTGAAGCTGTATTTATATACTGCGAACGGAACACGACGAAGCCACTGCGAAGAGATCGGCTCGCCCGAAGGGTGAAAAGTGTCGATACATAAAAGAGAATCTTCATATGGTTGTGTTGCTGTTTCAACGTATCGACAATTTTCATGAATAATTCAGGATTGACAGGTTATGTTTATTCTATATATTATTGGCAATAGAGGAGATAAAAGGGCCTAAATTTATCAAAATGAATCGAAATTAAAGCAATCAACAAAAGAAAATTCTTATGTTAAAAGTTAGTTCAACAATCCGAAATTAAGCTTATGATCAATACTAAAACCAGAGGCTTGGATGTAAATGAAGTATTGGAAAAGGCTAAGCAGGCAGCCTTAAAATTTAGACAATTCAATCAGCAGCAGACCGACCGAATCGTCAAAGCAGCTTTCGAGGCAGGATTTAATAATCGTGTACGCCTGGCAAAGCTGGCACATGACGAGACGCGGTTGGGAAAATGGCAGGATAAGGTCATTAAGAATGTTATTGCAACCTGGTTTGTTTATTATGACATAAAAAATCTTAAATCAGTAGGATTTATTTCCGAAAATAAAGAAGCGGATATTATAGAAATTGCCCAGCCAATCGGTACTATTTTCGCCATTACACCCATAACCAATCCTACCTCGACAGTCCTTTATAAAATCCTGATCGCTTTAAAAACCAGGAATCCGATTATCATTCGTCCTCACGGAGCTGCAAAAAAGTGTACTATTGAAGCGGCGCGAATATGTTATGAAGCTGCTCTGCGAGAGGGTGCACCCGAGCACTGCATTCAATGGATAAAACGTTCCACCAATGAAGAGACTCTTGAATTCATGTCTCATAAAAAAACAGCCTTGATACTAGCCACAGGATCGGTTGAGCTGGTAAGAGCCGCATATAGTTCAGGGAATCCGGCTATTGGTGTAGGACCGGGAAATGTCCCCGTTTATATTGGCAAGACTGCAGATGTCCCTTTTGCAGTGGAACAGATTTTAATTTCTAAGACCTTCGACAACGGAACCGTTTGTGCCAGCGAGCAGGCTCTGGTAGTCAGGCAGTGCCATGTGGAACAGGTTATCAGCGAGTTTACAAAGAGGAAGGTTCATTTTCTCTCCAAAAATGAAATAAGGCGACTGGAACCCATAGCCTTCAATAGTACTAACAAAGTCATGAATGTGGAGGTGATCGGGCAGCCGGCACCCGTGATTGCTAAAATGGCAAATATAAATGTTCCACCTGACACGACGCTGCTGATTGCCAGACTGGATGAGGTGGGAATACGATCACCGTTGTCACTGGAAATACTCGCTCCAATCCTGGCATTTTATGCTGCCGAAGATTTTGAGCACGGAATCGAATTATGTCGAAGAATAAATATTCATGGCGGACTTGGACATACTGCAAGCATTTTTTCCAACAATCAGGATAAGATCGAATACTTCGCTTCTGTCATGAATGCCGGTCGTATACTCGTGAATACACCCGCATCTCAAGGAGCTTTAGGCGGGACTTATAATATACTTCAGCCTTCACTAACCTTGGGCTGCGGAACAGGCGGCAAAAACATCACAACCGATAATATCAGCGCCAGGCATTTGCTGAATATCCAACGTATCGCCAGGCGCAGAGTGAGTGATTGTTTTAACTGCACTCACATCCATTATTTTGATGAGTCGATAGATGCCCAGACTACGGATAAAGAATGTATTAAATGTCTTCAAACCAATAAGTCTTATAACAATAGCAAAGCTGCTTGTATTAAATGAGAAGGCTTAACTACTTTCTACCACAGGCCCAGCCTCAACTGGCTATGGCTGCTGAGGAAAGGGCGGAATATCTATAAAAGTCGAAACACTGTGACGTAGAGGGCAAAGTCTATTCTGTATCTACCTTATTCCGGTATTTCCGCTGATTTTTTCTAATAATCGTGAATTTTTCATTGACAGGGTATGTTTCTTCTTACTATTATTATCTGCAGAGCAAGTCAGAAGGTGGGAATTGAATAAAAATGAGCTGAACTCAATGCAGTCCCAAAAACCAATTTTGAATGTTTGAAAATTGTGAAGAATTTAGAGCAAGTCCAAAAAGGAATTTCTTATATTTATTTTTTATGGGGTAAGCTTTGAAATAACTTTGTTTTATTAATTTAATATTTGGAGGGGGTTATGCAAATTGATTTTCATTATTGTATGGTTAGATTATTAAGCGAAAAAGCAGGATTTACTCCTGATGAGGCTCAGATTATCGCTTATGCATCTCAGTTTGTGGATGATGCCAATGCAGACAAGCCGTTCAAGATAAAGGATGTTCCGGATTTTGGATTCAAAGGGTATGATAATAAATACTTTGTTCCGGTTTGCACGGCTCATAAAGATATTGAGAATGTTAAGGGATTAGATACTATTGTACAGAAAGAAGTCTATATCTCTTTTCATTTCATCCCAAAAGAAAAATTCAAGGGAGCAGATGACTTAAATTATGGATACAAAACATCTCCTGATAACAGTTTTGCCCGTGAGATTTTAAACATTGCATTAAATGAACTGAGGGGAAATAAGAAAAATCGTCAACAAAAATTGATTAAATTAGGGATTGCACTTCATTCTTACGCGGACACATGGTCCCATCAAGGATTCTCCGGGAAAAAAAGCAGGAAGGATAATGATATTGAAAGAGTCAGGCTTTATAAGGGAAGTGATGTTGAAGAAGTGTCGGATTCTCTTTTAGGGATTTTTGGGGAGTTAGCGCCCATTGGACACATTCAAGCATCTGTTTATCCTGATAGATCAGATCTTACCTGGACATATGAACAAGATTATGACGGTTTTGATGTTCACAGAGAAAACACATTAATTTATCTTGAGGCAGCCCGCACTATTTATGAGACTTTGTGTAAATTTAACGATGTAAGCCTTTCCTGGAAACAAATAGTCGATAAGATCAAAGAATGCTTGAGTGTTCCCACGGATTCGAAGAAAGCGAAGTTTAAAAAATATGTAGAGGTATTTCCTGAGGTTGAATTTGATTATCATCATGATGAGTGGAGAAGGGCTGCGATAAAAAATGGATTTTTTAATTTTGGCGATTACGATGCAAAAGACTATGACAAGATTGTGGGTAAGTTCAATAATGATATGAAGTGGTATTATTTTCACCTGGAGGCTCTTAATCAAAGGAAATTTGTTATGAATAATATTCCTTCTTAAGTCTGGGCGAAAAAGGTTATTTTCTTAGGAGGGTCAAAATGGAATTAAGAATAGGGACGGGAAAATTCGATATTACAGGTCCCTGTATCGATCTTGGTTTTATGGGGATGTCAAATGTGTTTCAGGTTGGAAGTGGATTACACACGCGGTTGTACAGCAGGGCTTTTATTATCGAAGAGATTCAGACAGGGAAAAGGATCGTGATTGTATGCTCAGATATTGCTTCCTGCACTATAGCCATAAAACAGGCAGTGCTTTTGAGGCTAGCGGCTACTGACAAATTTATAGTTAATAATATTCCAATTTATACAGATGAAAATGTAATGATTTCTGGAACACATACACATTGTGGTCCAGGGGGATATTCTTATTTTTTGACATACAATGCATCGATCAGAGGATTTAATGAACAGAATTTTAATGCCATTGTGAACGGGATTTATGAGTCTATTTGTATGGCCAGTGAGAATATGTTTCCTGGAAAGATAAAGATTGCCTCTGGAGACTTAGATGAGTGCGGGAAAATTCGATCTTTTAATGCTTATAAACAGAATCCAGAAGTAGATGTAAATCTTATTCCGGACAAAGAGAATGTGGATCCTCTGTATAAAAAAATGGTTCTTTTAAGGTTTGAAGATGAAGCGGGGAATGGGAAAGGGTCTATAAATTGGTTTGGCATCCACACAACAAACATGGGAGAGAAAACAAAATTAATATCAAGCGACAATAAGGGATATGCGCAGGAACTTTTCGAGAAAGAATTTGGTGTGATCTCCACGTTTGTGAATTCATGTTGTGGGGATATTTCGCCAAATGCTGGGAAAGACAAATATGGGAATAAATATGGCTGGCCTGATGGTCTTCATGATATTGAAAGAGCTGTAGAGTTTGGAGAGAAACAGTTTAAAAGGGCGAAAGGGCTATACAAAGATGCATCAGAAGACATAGGTCATAAGCTTGATTATCGGCACACCTATGTGGATATGAGCAACAGAAAAATAGGGGATACAGGAGAAAGAACCTGGCCTGCGGCAATGGGCTTTGGAATGATTAATGGCAGTCAGGAAGACTCAAGCGGGCTTAATTTAGAATATTGGGGAGAGGGAACAACATGCGATAATATCCAAGCAAATCCTGATCTGTTTAAAACAATAGTGAAGTTTGCTTCTTCTTTATTTGGGATTAAATGGCCTAAGCAGATTGATCAAAGTTTTATTGAGGGCCAGAAGAAAAAGGAAATTCTATTTCCTTTGGGATTGATTAAATATAAAGGAAATCCTATTGCTCCATCAATCTTGCCTTTACAAATCCTGAGGCTTGGAACTTTGCTCATTGTTGCTCACCCGGGAGAATTGACGGACTGTGCTGGAATTCGGATGAGAGACACAATAAGTGAGGTTTTTAAGGATGATCCAAGTGTTCAGCATGTCGTGATTTCCACATATGCAAACGCTTTTGCCAGTTACACTGCGACACTCGAGGAGTATCATGCTCAGCACTATGAAGGAGCATCAACACTTTACGGTCCCCATGCATTTGAGGCATATCAGCAAGAAAATGCTAAATTAGCAGAGGCCCTGCGGGATAATAAGCCTGCTGATGACGGCTCTCTTCCTGAAGAAATAAATGTGAAGAAAATAATGAAGAGAAAAATGAGCCTTGCATGTCCTGATTTTGAAATCCCGGGATTAAAATTTGGTGAAATAGAAATCGATGCAAAGCCGTCTTATAAACCAAAGGAAACAGTGGAAATAACATTCCTCGGAGGGCATCCAAATAGAGATTTAAGAATAGGGAAGACTTATTTTGAAGTGCTAAAACAAACTGATGGCAGCTGGCAGCAGAAATTTACAGACAATGATTTCTGTACAAGAATGTACTGGAATAGGAGGGGCAGGGCCTCAATTATTAGAGTAGAATGGGAAATACCTGGCGAAAAAACAGTGGGTAAGGGAATTTATAAAATAGTCTGTTATTCATTGATTAAAAGACGATTAGGGAGATTAGTACCCATAAAGATTGAATCGAGAGAATTTGAGGTTTCTTGATTTAAAACTTTCTTGTTCCTTATAATTTAGACACTTTAAATACATTAATTCGAAGCAAAAAGGAGGGGAAATGAAAACAAAAAGAAAATTTTCTCACAAAATTGTTAATACTTACAATAAAGTCAGTATTACAGTCTTTATACTGTTTTTCTGTGCGGGGGCTTTTGTTTTATTTAATGATAATCTTCCAATATATCCAATTAGTTATATAACTCTTGGCTGGATGCTTGCTTTATTATTTCCAATACTTTCCATTGTTTATAATATATCCCGCCAACAGGTCCGCTGGAATCAAATACTCAGAGCCTATCATAAGGATACGTTATGGGATGTTTACTTTCCTGAAGAGGGATCCAATGCACAGTTTGCATTTGAGAGGTGTTTGTGGGATCGACTTTCAGTTTATTATAACAAGTACGAATCGGTTATCTTTTCAATTTTAGCAGGAGCAATAACCTTTATTCTATATTTTTTTCTTGCTGATCAGTTTGGGTTTTCTGATAAATCTATTGTAATTGATGTTGAAGGGAATAAATGGGCTGTACAAATTGGTTCTGCTTTCCTTGGGTCTTACTCTGGTGCCGTTATTCTGGCTCTGCGGCGTTATCGGACATTTGATCTGCGTCCGACGATCTTTCTGCAGATTTCTGCTGCTTTGATTGCGGGTACATTGGCAGGTTCTTTTCTGACGCTCCTCTTCATCCATCCTGCTCTTGGGGTTTTAGCGTTTATAATCGGATATCTGGCCGCAATCAATCTTACCTTTCTATCCAGGATTATGCGGAAATTTTTTGCAAAACAAACGGATTATACTTTCCCAGAGGGGATAAAATCTGATTTGGAAAAAGTGATTAAGAATCCGGAGGTTATTGAAAGCCTTAATAGGATATCTATATTTTCAATTAATGAACTTTCCAGTGTGGATCCCATTCCTCTCTATTTTAATATGCCGCAGCAATGCCATGTCATCAATTCATTGATTGATCAAGCCATTCTTCATTTCTACTTCTCTGAGATTATCGCAGATTTAAAAAGGGTACACATCCGCCGTTTTACCCAACTAATTACACGGATTAGAGTTATTTTTGAAATGGGAAGTAAGGCAAAGTGGCCTGATAAAGTTTCCATAATTGATAATGGAGGAGATAAAGATATACAGCTTCTAAAGGCAGCTAAAGCTATTGTTACGAGCGGTCATCATCATCTTATCTTAGGGCTCTGTCATTATTATTTCCGGAAGCGGTATTTTCCAGGATTTAATACTTCAGACGAGTAAGATAGATAATACTTATTTTTTCACTATTATTTCTGAGGAAAGATTTAAAGACCCTTTCCAAAAGGCTGGCTTCTTTATCCCTCCGGGTGTGCCAGCTATTTTCTTTAATTTCAGCGACTTTCGCATAAAATCTTTTCAATCCTAATCCATTCTTTTCAATCTATTTTAATGTTTTCTGTGACACCCTCGTGACATTTAGTGAAGAAGTCTATGAATCAAAGACACATGACCCTGGATCATGGAATCTGGGTAATGAGCCCTCATGTCACGTCGATCCGCAGCTCCGCTGTTGGTTGATTGGTGTGCGAACCACAAAACTCCCTCCGCTATCACGTCGAACACCACTCGATACCTGCCGGGCGTGTCGATGCCCGGGAGCCGGACCTGGACGGTGATCTTCTCGCCAGGCGCTACGTCCCGCTTGAGCTTACACCGATAACAGTTCAGAAATGTATCTATTTTTTTCCTGAAAGTCATGGCTTAACTATCACTCAGTTCCCACAATCCACATAATCTATCATTAATAGGTTCGCCACTCGCCCGTAGGGCAAATGAAAACAAACGCTATTTCTCAAAGAGTTGTGGATATTTTTTCTTTGCTTTCCCTATTGTTTTTTTAGATCTACAAGATGCTTTTTCTATTTCTCTGGGTTTTAAAGGTTGCCCAAATTTTTCTTTAAGGCTTTCCACTATTTCCTAAGGAGCATCGATAGTTGCCTAATAAAGTTCCTGACGATGGTGATGGTCTCATTTACCGCCCGGATCTGGGCGCGCGTCTCCGTAAGCTCACGCTGAATAGCGCGGAAGGAATGGGTCTCGCGGCCAGTAAGGGCCGCGTGATTTTCGGCCTCCTCGGTTTCTTCCGCTGCGTGTGCGTGGGGGGTATGGGTCACCATGACCTGGTTGTCTGTGGTCAGAGTATAGTCCCAAAACTCCACCTCCGCATATCTCCCCTCCTGTCTTGAGGCCCTATCCGAAGCTCTTTCAAGCTCGGCAACGTATTCCCAAAGAGCTTGCAGGAGCTTCTCCTGTCCATCGGGCATTTCCCTGAGGGTCTGCAGGTAACCCTCCACGTCCCTCATAATATTGGTCGCGAGGGACTCTAGTTGCATCTCCGATATGCCGGTGCCCCGGCTCAAAGTCTTGAGGGGCGCCTGAACCGCGGCCTTTACTTTCTGGTTGGTCCCCCCTCCTTTGAGGATCTCGACCCCCTTTCTGATCGTCTGCAAGAACAGGGCCGTGTTCTTCGGGTTCAGGGATGCCAGGAGCTTGCGTTCTTGAGCGCTCAACTTTTTTTCTCCCTTTGCTAAAGCTAATTGGGAGCCAATCAGGGAAAAAGCAAATATGATAGTAACGATAAGGATGGCAATACGGAATCTGGTCATAATCACACCTCCTTTAGGGATAAGAATTTCCTTTTGGTGTCCGAGCCGAATCCCTAATGTTTTATCTAAATCTCCACCCACTGACGTCCTGAAATGAACATATCACATGAAAATAGGTGATATCAAGAACTTATACTCTTCCTCTCAAATCGACAAAAAGCAGTCACGAATGCTTTCAGAAATACTCATCTGCTGGATATATTTACTTTCCGCGGTACTCCCATGACGGGAATAAAGTGGTTGTGACTTGGGATCGAAAAAAATCTGGGAGTGTTCTAGGGATTTGGGTGATATCTATAGAGGATTCTTCCCAGACATTTATCAAGCAAGGCCGATTGAAATCCCTTGGATGGTCTGAAGATGGGCAGTGGATCTATGTCGTAGATAGAAATATTCCTGGATTGAACATTTTTAGAATTTCACTTAAAAACAACCAAACAGAAATGGTGCTGCATGTGCCTCCTTCTCAGGGAGTGGATCATGCTTCTGCCCTCCAAGTCAGCATGACGCCGGATGGAAGGAGTTTTATCTTTCCGGTTTTTCAGAGGTATTCGGACATTTGGGTCATTGAGAATTTTGACCCTTATATTAAATAGTCTGGCAAACTTAAACAGAAGTTGTCTTCAGTATGATCGTAAAGCTAGCCTTGTATTCACAAGCTTGAATGAAATATGCGCTTTGATCTAACAGTAAAACAGCGCAAAGCTTTTAGTACTCAAATGAAAAAACGTATAGAGCAGGAACTAAAAAAAGCACTCTCTGAAAAGCGTAAAGAGCTCAAGAAGCTGCAAAAGGAACTGGAGGGGTTTGATTCATCAAACCCTTTATTTGTCTTTATTTAGATAACTCTTCTTTTTCATGAGTTTTTCAATTTCGTTTATACTCTTTGGCGCCTTAACAGATAGAACTTCAAAACCATCTTTAGTTACTAATACATCATCTTAAATCCTAATCC
>CBDVEQ010000076.1:0-11501 GCA_965373045.1 uncultured bacterium
AATTCAAATTGAAAGGGAGGAAAGAATGTCATCAAATTTTGAAGGCCTTAAACCTGAAAATCTGTGGAAACATTTTGCAGAACTTTTAAAGATCCCCCACTGTTCCGGAAATGAAAAAGGAATCGGCGATTATGTGCTGAATTTTGCCCGCGGTCTCAATATGGAAGCAGAACGCGACGAAGTAGGCAATGTTCTTGTTAGGAAAAAAGCCTCTCCCGGGAAAGAAAATTCTCCTGTTGTCATCCTTCAAGGTCATAACGATATGGTCTGCGAAAAAAACTCGGATGTTGATTTTGATTTTTCTACAGATGCCATAAAGGCTGTTATCGATGGTGATTGGGTCCGTGCTCAAGGCACAACATTGGGAGCTGACAACGGGATCGGCCTGGCCGCCAGTTTGGCCGTTATGGAAGATAATTCCCTTGTCCATGGTCCTATGGAATTTCTGTTCACGGTCGAAGAAGAGACCGGTTTGACCGGTGCAACTCATATAAAATCTGATTTTTTAAAGGGAAAAATACTTCTCAATCTTGACAGCGAAGACGAAGGAGAATTCACCATCGGTTGTGCCGGAGGTGCAGACACCCAAATCTTCCTTCCTCTAAGCAGGAAATCCGCCTCAGACGGAATCCTTTATATTGTAAAAATATCCGGCCTTAAAGGAGGCCATTCCGGGGTCGATATCAATCTTGGTCGTGCCAATGCGATCAAATCTATGGCCAGGGTACTTTGGCAGGTCAACAAAGCTGTTCCTTTTCAACTTGTCGGGTTTGAGGGAGGAAACCTCAGGAATGCCATTCCCCGTGAATCCACAGCGCTTATACTTCTGGATGAGTCCAAAACAGATGCCTTTTCCGATGCGGCACGAAAAGCGTTTGATTTTATCAAGAATGAATACAAGGCAGTCGATCCGAATGCCGCAATTTCGATCGACAGGTCCAATCTGGATCATGAAGCCCCTCTTGATGAAAAATCACAACAGGCATTGATCAATTTACTGTTCACGATCCCGCATGGAATTATTGCCATGCATCCTGAGATAAAAGAACTCGTAGAGACATCAACCAACCTGGCTGTCATCCATACACATAAGGACAAAGCCGAGATCATCTGCAGTACGAGAAGCTCTATCGCCTCAGCATTGGAGGCCTTAAGAGATGTCATTTCCGCCCAGTGTAAGACTTCGGGCGCTGAAGTCATCCAGGAAGAAGGATATCCTGGATGGAAACCAGATCTGGATTCACCTCTGCTCAAGACCATGAAAACAATCTATCAAGACACTTTTGACAAAAAACCTAATGTGGCTGCCATTCACGCAGGTTTGGAATGCGGGATCATTGGAGAAAAATTCGAAGGAATGGATATGATCTCTTTTGGCCCAACGATCAAGTTCCCTCATTCTCCTGATGAAAAAGTTGAGATCCCAACCGTTGAAAAATTCTGGGTTTTTTTGACCAAGGTTCTTGAAGACCTCACGTAAACGAAACCAAGCCCCATGTTTTCTCCACTACTAAAATGGAAACCTGTCTTTACTGATTCCTAGCAGGTTGACCAACTCTTCCCGGGTGATCTTCTCCTTCTCAAAGGCACGGTAGCACAGGTTTATGAATCGATCCGAATATTCTTTAGTTTTTTTCTTGCTTTTTTTTGTATCATGCCTTCCATACAGGGTTTTTTCCCAATCAAGACTGTTTTTTTTCTTGTGTTTATTAACTTCACTGCGGAAAAGATGACCCAATTCAAACAATCTGTTAAGAACTACATCCAGAGGAACCCCAAAATAATGTTTTATGTACAGAATATCTGCATAATTCAAGTTTGCGGAATAAAAAAGACGTTTTATCAGGTCTTTTATCTTTGTTTCAGGCATCAGAAAATTTGCCGCAAAGGTCTGAGCGAATTGTTCCCGCACAGGATAAAGGGATGAATATTCCTTAATAAAAATATCCGAGTTATCGACCACAGGCCCGTCATGCCTGTCTTTCAAATAATGGCCATAGAGATGAACAGCCGCAAGAATCTGCTGCTCCGGGGAATACAGATTGTTTATTAGTGCAAAGGCTGCCTGGTTTCTCTCTAAAAATATAAAAATTCCGGCAATGTTCATTTCCAGAGAAATATACTTTTTCAAAATGCGAAGTCCATTGTGCTCCAGAAGTGAAAACACATTCAGACAGGGATGTCCACCTACACCAAGTCTTCTCCTTTCCTCTTCTGCCATTTGGCTAGCTGTAACATTTGTGTACAGAGGAGCCAGGTTCAGGGCCTGTTCGTTCTTTTCCTCAAGCGCAAGATATTGTTCACAATACGTTTTAAAACTTCTTATCTCTTTCTTAAAATTATCAGGCTGGTTTTTAGATCTCAAAAGGATATCGAATTCATCTTCCTTATCACCTAGAAAATACGCTAAATTTTTTCCGAAGAAACGAGCGAGTTTAGACAGATTTTCCAGGCTGGGATCTCTTTTTTCAAGCTCGAGCAGTGAAATAAACTCACGAGACAGACCAACAGAATCAGCCAGTTTCTCCTGTGTTATTCCGAGATCCTCCCTGAGCCTTCTTATCTTTAAACCTGTTATATTCTGCATCTTTTATTCCTATAAATATTATTAGTGAAGATGGTCTTTGATCCTGATTTTTTGAGTCATTTTTTTCTCTCCCAATTCTAGGACAGCCACATATTCCCCGGCCTCAACTTTCATATCGCCCATACTGCGGCGTCTTGCTTGAGTTACTGCCTTTCTGGGTTTGCGGGCCATATTCCAGTTGGCCGAATGGATGCCGGCAATCTTTTTTCCTGTAATGGTTTTTAATGTATTTCCATAGGGATCAGTGATTGTGATCTTTACCTTTTCATCCGCGTCCTCTTTCAAATAATAATAAATAGTCACACCTCCCTTCTCATTGGACACGGAATAGTGTTTATGCCCCGGGAAGGACATCTCCCGTCTTATACTCTTTTTCACTACCGGCTCAACAGCGAAAAGAAAAACATCTTTTTCCAGGATTTCGGCATTGAGTTCCTGTAAAGGGGAAATATTTGTAATAAAGATTCCCCGGCCGTGTGTTCCTACAACAAGGTCATTTTCTCTTGGATGGATTAGCAGATCATGGACAGCATTGGTGGGCATATTGTTTCTCATCCTGACCCATTGTCCACCCCCGTCGATCGTGACATAGACAGCTTTTTCCGTCCCGACAAAAAGAAGGTCTTTGTTTTTCTGGTCTTCAAAAACAACATTTATGGGTTCATCCGGAAGGTCTGCTGCTATGGATATCCATGTTTTTCCGTAATCCGTCGTTTTGAAAATAAAGGGTTTGAAGACATCTTTCCGGTATCCTGTTTTTGTAACAAAAGCTGTACCCTCATGATGGCGGGACGCAAAAACGCGGCTCACCCAGTAATCCATTGGCGCGCCCGCCTTGGCAAGATTTGATGTGAGTTCGGTCCAGCCGCTCCCCCCATTTCGAGTCAGGTGGACCTTACCATCATCCGTTCCCACCCAGATATGGCCGGGTTTTATCGGAGATTCGGAGATCGTGGTGATAGTACAGTACTGAATGTTTCCTTTTCCTGCAATTTTAACAGGGTCATTCAAAGTGAGATCAGGACTAATCTCCTGCCAGTCCTCTCCACGGTTTAATGACCGGAACAGGATATTTGTTCCAACATATATGATTCTGCTGTTGTGGGGAGATATATGAATGGGCGTGTTCCAGTTAAAGCGCAGTCCGCCTTCTTTGGATGGGCGGATAAACTTCTTTTCACCTGTTTTCTGGTTAACACGCTGGATCATTCCAAACTGGGACTCGTTATAAAGCCACCGGCTGTCCTCCGGATCGATCTGGTTATAAAAACCATCTCCGCCCCCTACGATCACCCAACTATCTTTATTAATGGTTCCGGTCAGGCTCAGGCTTGGACCTTTCCATGAACCGTTGTCCTGAAGCCCGCCATAAACATTGTACGGATCTTCCATATCCACACCAATGGCATAATATTGCGCCAAAGGCAGGTGTTCAAACACTTCCCAGGTTGTTCCTTTGTCATAGCTCACCGCAATTCCCCCGTCATTGCCCAGAATCATATGACGGGAATTAGCTGGATCGATCCACAAAGCATGGTGGTCGGAATGGACCATGGGCGCAGCGTTCCCCCCCCTGCGGGATCGCCAGGACTTCCCTCCATCTTCTGAATAATAAAGTCCGACACTCAGGACATAGACAGCTTGATCATCGTTTGGATCGACTCTTATCTGCCCATAATAGTATCCTGGTTGTCCTCCAATATTACTTTTATCGGAATTCATTTTTTCCCAGGTTAAACCGCTGTCCTCTGATCTGTAGATCTCTCCTCCTACTGTTCTCGTTCTGGGTTTCCGGCCGCGTTTCTTGGCTCTTTTGATCTGGGATTCTGTTGGTGGTATGGTATTGGCGTTTTCAACAGTGGCATAAATTATATTTGGATCTTTCGGGTAGATATCCAGGCCAATCCGCCCCAGTTTTCCTCCGGGAAGACCGGCTGTTATTTTCGCCCATATTTTTCCCCCATCCTCTGATCTGTACACTGCACTCCCTGTACCGGATTCTTCAAAGGTCCAGGGAAGACGTTGTTTGTCATAAGTCGCTGCCAGAAGAATATTCGGGTTCTTCGGATTCATCACTACATCAACAACACCCACTCTTTCACTGATATAAAGTACTTTTTCCCATGTCTTTCCTCCATCAGTGGTCTTAAAAAGTCCTCTCTCTTTATTGAAAGAATATAAGTGGCCAAGAGCAGCGACATAGACGATATCGGGATCCTGGGGGTGGATCACAATCCGTCCGATATGGTGAGTTTCCTTCAATCCCATATGCTCCCAGTTCTTTCCACCATCGGATGATCTGTAGACACCGTCTCCCCAATAAGCACTGCGCGAATTGGCTGCTTCGCCTGTCCCCACCCAGATAATATCAGGTGCAGAAGGAGCCACATCGATATCACCGATCGATATCACGCTCTGGTTGTCAAAAATGGGCTCAAAGGTTGTTCCGTTGTTAACTGTTTTCCAAAGACCTCCTGACGCAGAAGCTATATAAAATGTGTAGGGCTGAGCCACAGGAACAGCAATATCCACAATACGGCCGCCCTGCTCTGCAGGACCTATAGCCCGATAGGAAAATGTCTTAAGCAATTTTTCATTAAAGGTAGCTTTTTCTTCACCATTAGCTATTGTTCCGATCAATAAAACAAAGATCAGGAGGAAAATACCGTTTAGATATGTTTTACGCATAATAATTTCCTTTCCATATAAATTTGTTAATAAAAGATTATTTAAAATTATAAAACAGAGAACACAGTTTTACAAACCCAATGCGAGTCGAGAAATTAAAATAAGTTTATTGGGTTCTTTTAGTTTGTTGTGTTCTTTGGGTTATTTTAATAGAATTTAACTCAATGAGCTCAAGAAACTCCATGAACTCAAAGAACTGGATTCCCGTTTGCACGGGAATGATGGAACACGACGAAGCCACTGCGAAGAGATCGGCTCGCCCGTAGGGGAAAAGATGTCGACTTAATTTAGAAAAAAGTCAATAAAGTAAGCATTGAATTTTATGCTTACAATATTAATAATATACAAAGCATAAGTCATTGAAAATTGTTAATAGTGTCGACAGATTTTATGAATAATTCAGGAAAGCGAGGATAAATATGGGGAAAAAAATAAGCACACTAACTCTTATCATTCTATTATTGGTTTTACTGCCTTTCCAGGCCTGTCGAAAAAAAGACGACAGCGGCGTTCAGGCAGTTTCCTACGATGGGCCTCCGGCGGGTGACCTTAAGATCAACTTTATGAGCCCCATCGGAAAAACCGAAAACCGTCACGAAGCAGATCAGATTGTTGTAATATTTGAAAAACCTATGGTCGAACTCAAAGTGCTGCCTGCAGAAAAATCCTCATCTTTCCTGAAGATCCAACCCCCAGTTACAGGAAAATACCGTTGGATGGGAACAAAAACCCTGACATTTACTCCTGATCGGAAACTGCCTGTATCAACTGAGTTCAAGATCATTGTTCCGGCGGGAATTCGTTCGGTCGATAATTATTTACTGAAAAACGACTGGACATGGACATTCCAAACCATTCTTCCTAGGCTGATAGAGCATTATCCGGCCAATAAACAGAATTGGATAAAACCGGATACCTCAATACTCTTGATATTCAATCAGGCTGTTGATCCTAAGAAGTGCAGGGATTTCCTCTCATTGATCGAAGCCGGGGCAGATAAGGAAGAAACTGTTTTAGACTTTTCCCTGAACAACCCGAACGAAAAAAAACTCAAGGACTCACGGATCAAAACACCCCCAGACCGGGTTCTTTTGCTTCAACCAAAAAGACCCATGAAACCTGGTTTCAGCTATTACGTCGAGATCAAAGCCGGCCTTTATGGAAAAGAAGGGCATTTAGGAATGGCAAAAGGCCGTCTTTTCACTTTTGATATATATAAAAAATTTGAATTTATTGAGATGGTAAATAAAAGCAGGATCCTTCCAACAGCTTCACTGAATTTGCGATTCACCAACCCTGTTAACTATAAAGAATTTGCAAAAAGAATAAAGTTTGAACCCTCTGTTCCTATCCCTGACTATTATCTCAATTGGGAATACTCCCAATCTACCATCTGGTTGAATCTTCCTTTTCAACCTGACACCGATTATTCTGTGGTTATTGAGAAGGAATTAACTGATAAGTTCAATAACACATTAAATGAAGAGATCAAGCTGAAATTCTCAACATCCTCTTATCCTCCATCTGTCTGGATGACACAAGGTCATGGAATCCTTGAGTCCTATGGTGACCTGAAATACCCTGTTTTTGCAATCAATTCAGAAAAAATAGTCTTCCAGGCCGCAAATGTTCCAAAAGATCGTGTTATTCCTCTTCTTAAAACGAATAAAATCTTCTCTTCATACGAACGATTCGACCGTAAAAATTTTTTTCAGGTTGATAAACTACTGACTCTTGATCTTCCCAGAAACAAACGCAAGATCTATCCCCTGGAAATCAAAGATCTCCTGACAGAAGACAGCGGATTGATCTTTGTTCAATTGGATACCTTGACTGAAGAAAAATATAACCGTTTTCCTAAAGTTTTTCTTCAAGTCACAAACCTGGGTATCAGCGCAAAATTTTCTCCGGACAACAATCTGATCTGGGTAACGGAATTAAAATCCGGGCTTCCCCTGGACGGGGCTTTGGTTGAGATCCGGGATAATAACAATAGAGTGAAGTGGCGCGGACAAACGGATAAAGAGGGAAAAGTAGAGAGCCCAGGCTGGAAACCATTGAAGATCAAAAGTACTGACAAGTGGTCCAAACCAGAGCAATGGATCTTTGTACAAAAAGATAAAGATACTGCTTTTCTGTCCTCCGAATGGGGAACAGGGATCTACCCCTATCGTTTTGGCATCGACTATGATTGGAATCCAATACCCGAAACACTGCATGGATATATATTCACAGACAGAGGCATATATCGTGCCGGAGAAGAGGTCCATCTTAAGGGGATTATCCGGGAACAGCAAAAAGGCGAATGGCAGCAATTATCCAACAGGAAGATTAAATGTACGATTCTGGATCCCTTTTCGAAAAAAGTGTTTGAAAAGCATCTGCGCCTCGATGATTACAGTTCGTTTGCTCTCGATTTCAAGACAAATACAGAGGCAGCCCTGGGATATTACTCTGTCCGAGCAGAAATCCAGGAAAGCAGCTCAAAGATGCCTGTATCAACAATCTATGCATCATTTCGTGTGGAAGCTTTCCGTCCTGCTGAATTCGAGGTTCTCCTTTATACACCACAAAAAAGCTTTGTTTTTGGTGATAAATACAAAGCAGAAGTCAATGCCAATTATATGTTCGGGGGAGCCATGGCTGATCAAAAGATCAAATGGCATCTCCGCCTTAATCCATCGCGATTTTCTCCTCCCGGCCACAAAGGATTTATTTTCGGTAATCAGATCGATTATTGGGAGCGTTTTGAAGGAGATCAAAGCCGCCTCCTGGCATCTGGAGAATCGGTGCTTGATAAAAATGGAACTATCCAAATTAACGCAAAGCTTCTCGCAGAAAAAGAAAAGGATTCTATGTCTGCCTCTTTGGAAGCAACTGTAACAGGTCCCAGCCGCCGTTCTTTATCAAGCCGTATAAATACGATCATCCACCGCGGCGAATATTACATCGGACTCAGACCGAACACCTCATTTCTTAAAAAAGGGGATGAATATACAGTTGAGGTTATTTCTGTCGAACCCTCCGGGGAACTTGTTGCCGGAAAAAAGATCCTGCTGACTCTTTTTAAGAGAGAATGGCACTCGGTTAAAAAAGAGGAGATGGGCGGACGTTTTAGATGGGTTACTGAAAAGAAGGACATAGAGATCGACCAGAAGAAGATCACAACCAGAAACATGCCTGACAACTTGTTTTTTCCGGTCAAAAAAGCAGGATTTTATATTATAGTTTCTGAAAGTACTGACAGCAGAGGCAATCCTATCACCACTTCCACTTATTTTTACAGCACAGGAGATGATTATATCCCATGGGAAAGGCAGGATGACGATGCTGTTGAGCTTATTCCTGACAGCACCTCCTACAATCCTGGGGATACGGCCAAGATCCTTGTTAAGTCCCCTTACGAAAAAGCCAAAGCTCTGATCACGATCGAGAGAGAATTCGTCATAGACAGCAGGGTCGTAGACATTGTTGGCAGTTCTTCCCAGATCGATATACCCATTCAACCCGGACATATCCCCAATATTTTTGTTTCTGTACTCCTTGTCCAGGGAAGAACGTATCCGGAAGCCCTGGATAAAAAAGAAGACCTCGGTAAACCCTCTTTTAAGATCGGTTATGTCAAACTCAATGTCGACTCATCCGAACGGCGTCTTTCTATAGAAACAACTCCGGATAAGGATCATTACAAGCCAGGTGAAAATGTTACGATACGGTTAAAAGTGAAAAATTGGAAAAAGGCCGGCATAAAAGCCAGCCTGTCCATTGCGGTTGTTGACCTGGGTGTTTTAAGCCTCATCGGATTTCAAACACCAGACCCTTTCACCTCCTTTAACCAACAAAAACCGTTGTCGGTCCAAAGCTCGGAAATACGGCAGCATCTTGTCGGACAAAGGGTCTACGGAGAGAAAGGAGATGACGAGGGTGGAGGCGCCGGCAGCATAATGAGGGCAAAAGCACCAGGGATGAGTGAGATCGAACTCAGGGGAAATTTTAAATTCACTGCTTACTGGAATCCTTCTGTTGTCACGGATGAAAACGGGGATGCTCAGGTTGATTTTACCCTTCCTGACAATCTGACAACATTCCGCATAATGGCTGTTGCCCAAACAAAAGATTCCCGTTTCGGGCGCGGGGAGACGACATTCCGTGTATCCAAACCGCTGCTTCTTCAGGCTGCTCTCCCCCGCTTTGCGCGTGTGGGCGACCATTTTCAAGGAGGTATCGTTATTCAAAACCATTCTGATAAAAAATATGATGTATCTGTCACATGTGAAGCGGACGGCATTCTTTTGCAAGAAAAAAATGTTCTGCGTACTATATCTCTGGAACCGGGCGAAGGACATGAAGTTCTTTATGACTTTCTAGCAGAAAATCCCGGGGAGGCAAGTTTTGCTTTCAGGGCAAAAATGGGCGATGAAACCGATGGTCTGGAAATTAAAATACCTGTAACACTTCCCCGCCCAACGGAAACAGTTGCACTGTCTGATAAATGCCTTGAATCCAAAGAAGAAAAAATCAATATTCCTGAAAATGTTTACATTTCAGAATCCCGCCTTGCGATTCTTGGTTCCTCCAGTGCTCTAACAGGCCTTAAAGGAAATGTTGATTTTCTTTACAGATATCCCTATCCCTGCCTTGAACAGCGTCTTTCTTCCATACTTCCCTTTATCGTGGGAATGGAAGTGATCGCGGATTTCAAACTTTCTCCTCTCAGCAAAATAGACATACAAAAACATGTTCAGAAAAATATAAAGGAGATCTATTCTTACCAGAAAGAAAGCGGTGGATTCGGTTTATGGCCTGACTCGCAGCGTGAAAGTCCCTTTAACTCATGCTATGCAGCCTTTGTTCTTGCTGAAGCAGAGAAGGCCGGTTATGACGTGGATTCCCGGAAAATAGGAAGCCTGATAAACTATCTGAAGAATATAATCCGGGGACGAATTAATAATCAGTCCTATCCGTACCCCACGCGTATCTGGTCAACATCCAAGGCATACGCCCTTTATACCCTGGCCCTTCTTGGAAAACCTGAACCTGCATTTGCAGAAAAACTCTATAAAGAAAGAGAGGCCCTGTCCCTGTTCGGACAAACACTGCTCCTTAAAGCTCTGTATCACGGTAAAGGCTCTTTGACAGCTCAAGCAACTCTGCTTCAAGAACTTATGAATAAGATCAAAGTCACCGCAAATTTAGCACATTTCGAAGATGATGAAGGGAGAAGCGGACGATGGATCTATTCTTCGAACATGCGCACAACAGCTCTGTCACTTCAGGCTCTGATCGAAACTGGTTCTGACCACCCGCTTGTCCATTCCATCGCACGATGGCTTGTGGAAAAAAGAAAGACAAAAAAATGGATGACCACACAGGAAAACGTTTATGTGTTCTATGCTCTCAACTCTTTCTACACAAAATATGAAAATGTCCAACCGGATTTTTCCATTGATATCTCCCTTGCTGGCAAACGAATCATTAAGGACATTTTTAAAAATGATCGCAGCAAGGTGGTTCAGTCAGAACTATCGATCAGCTCGCTGAAGCCCGGGAAGACAGTTCCGTTCAAGATCAAGAAAAAGGGAAACGGGACTTTTTATTATGATGTACGCATGAGTTATGCACCAAAAGGCGAACTGCCTCCCAGGGACGAAGGATTCACTATTATAAAAGAATATACTTCCATGGACGGAAAACCCCTGGAAACCATTAAAGCCGGCTCTTTGGTGGTTGTTAATCTAAAGATCGTGGTCCCGAAGGAAAGCCTTTATGTTGTTGTGGATGATCCTCTTCCTGCAGGGTTGGAGGCAGTCAACCCAACATTTGTCACAGAAAGTCAGGAGCAGCAAAGGCAGTTATCAAGGCTGTCCAACAAGAATAAAAAGCGCTGGTGGCGCGGATTTAACCATATCGAAATGCACGATGATAGAATTCTCCTTTTTGCTGATTCCCTGGCGCCCGGTATTCATACTCATCAATATCTTGCCAGGGCTCTGACATTCGGGACATTTCATGCGCCCGGCTCCAAGATCGAAGAAATGTACTCGCCAGAGATCTTTGGCAGAAGCCCGGAATGGACATTAAGAATACATAAATGACTTTAAAACTCAAGGCTGCTTCAGGCCTTATCTTTTTGCTGTTGGCTTTTTGTCTGTCTCTATACCTTCCTTTCCCAGGGTCGAAACTGAAACCCGGACCTGTTGTATCTCTGCAAATATTAGACCGGAAC
>CBDVEQ010000077.1:0-11400 GCA_965373045.1 uncultured bacterium
GTTGTCTTTATTTTAATCTACAGACGGTTTTTTTATAAACCAGACGATGAGAGCTTAAAATTATTTGCATAAGTTATTGTAAAAAAAAAACCACACGGCCCCACTGGAAGGATCAAGCTGGCTTTTTTAAACCGATTTGCTCGATTTGGAGACAGTGAGTTTCAGAGCGTCGAATCGTAATTGTTAGTGGACTTTGATCATGAAAATAAAAACAGTCTTTGTCTGCCAGAACTGCGGTTTTAATTCACCAAAATGGATGGGCCGTTGTCCGGGATGCAGTGAATGGAACACATTAGTAGAAGAAAAAGAGGAGGCCGCGCCGGCAGAGATCTCTTTTCCTCCCTCAAAGCCAGTCCTTTATGAAAAGATCAAAGAGACTCAAAAAGAGAGAAGAAAAACCGGAATTGAAGAATTAAACCAAGTGCTTGGGGGTGGAGTTGTCCCCGGCTCTTTAATATTGATCGGCGGAGAACCTGGCATTGGAAAATCCACATTGATTCTCCAGGTCAGCCAGGGTTTTGCGGCCAAGGGGGAAAGGGTTCTTTATGTTTCCGGGGAAGAATCGCTTGAGCAGATAAAACTTCGCGGAGAGCGGCTGGGGATCCGGAAGGGGGACCTTTATCTTCTCTCTGAGACCAGACTTGAGAAAATTATTACACAGGCGGAAGCCTTGAGGCCGCAGGTATTGGTCCTGGATTCTGTACAAACGATTTTTTCAGCCGGACTTTCATCGGGCCCAGGTTCGATCAGCCAGGTGCGCGAGGTGACGAATCAGGTGTTTCGATACGCTAAAGTCCACGCCGTTCCCACGTTTCTTATCGGTCATATCACCAAAGAAGGATCTCTTGCGGGCCCGAAATCTCTGGAGCATATAGTAGATGTTGTCCTGTATTTTGAAGGGGAAAGAGACCACAGCCATAGAGTGCTCAGAGCCTTGAAGAACAGGTTTGGGCCTGTATCAGAGCTGGCTATTTTTGAGATGGGGGGCTCCGGTCTGAAGGTCATTGCCAATCCCTCGGCCTTTTTTTTACGAGAGCGACCCGCCAATGAGGCAGGGAGTGTTGTTGTTTGTACAATAAAGGGGTCCCGGCCGCTGATGGCGGAGATCCAGGCTTTGGTATCATCAACCCTGTTCTCAGGCAATCCCCGAAGAATGACTATTGGACTTGATCATTTTCGAACGGCTATGCTGCTTGCTATTGTGGAAAAGAAACTGGGATTCAGTTTTGCCGGGGAAGATGTTTATCTGAATGTTGCAGGTGGATTGTCGATTGACGAACCGGCCGTGGATCTAGGGGCCATTGCGGCTGTTGTGTCAAGCCTGAAAAGCAAAGCCATCCCTCCTGATGTGGCAGTTTTTGGGGAGGTCGGTTTAAGCGGGGAGATCCGTTCAGTAAGTCAGCCTCTTCTCAGAGCAAAGGAAGCTGCTTCTATGGGTTTTAAATCAGTCCTCCTTCCTGCGGGAAATCTGTCTCAGATGAAAAAAGGCCCCGTTTCAATGATTGACTTGAAGGGGGTAAAAAGTATAAAAGAGGCATTAGATTATATTTTTTAATATTAATACAGGACTTATAATATGGGTGTTTTTATTTTTCGTTTTGTTGTTTTAACCTTTATTGCTCTTGGAGGATATTTTTTCCCGCCTTTCGCTCTGACCAGATATGCGGGGGCGGGGTTAGCCTTGGTTCTAAGCCTGATCATTGTTTTCCTCGAAACCAGGATCCGCAAAAGCCAGTTCAAGATCATATGGGGATCGACCATTGGAACATTTGCCGGTGTTTTTCTTGGCTGGTTCCTGGGATCGATTTACCAGACCATTACGGAAGACCGCGCAACCGAGATATTTTTCCGGATCTTTTTTCTTGTCATTATGCCCTATATCGGATTTTTGGTTGGCACCATGAAGTTTGAATGGCTTGAACCCGGCTTTCTTCTCCGGTTTTTCAAAGAAAAAAGTGGTAGGAAGAGTTTTAAAGTCTTGGATACCAGCGTTATCATCGATGGCCGTATTTCAGATATATGTGATGCATCCTTTGTCGAAGGGACATTGGTAGTGCCCCAGTTCATCCTGAAAGAGCTTCAGTTCATAGCGGATTCTTCAGACAGTATCAAGCGGCAGAGAGGACGCCGCGGACTGGATGTCCTTGATCATCTTCAGAAATCATCACAGGTGTCTGTTATCATCTCTGAGATGGATTTTCCTGAGGTCAAGGACGTGGATTCGAAATTGATCGAATTTGCAAAGCATATGGATGCAAAAATCATAACTAATGATTTTAACCTGAGCAAGGTCGCACAGCTTCAAGGAATTCCCATTCTTAATATCAATGAACTGGCTAACGTACTGAGGCCAATAGTTCTCCCGGGTGAATCCATGAAGGTTTTTGTTCTTAAAGAAGGAAAAGAGAAAGACCAGGGAGTGGCGTATCTGGACGATGGGACCATGGTCGTTATTGATAACTCCAGGAAAATGATCGGGCAGACTATTGATGTGACTGTGACTTCTGTACTTCAAACGACCGTAGGAAAAATGATATTCGGTCAGTATAACGAATAATCCTTATGAACAAGGCAAACGTGATAGTCGTCGCTGCCGGAGAAGGACAGCGGTTCGGTTCCACCAAACAGACAGCCGCTCTTAAAGGGAAAACTGTTTTAGAGTGGTGCCTGGAGACTTTTGAACAAAGCAGGAGTATCAACCAGGTCATTCTTGTGCTGCGCAGGGATATGCGAGGTGATTTCTTCAAGACACAGTTTTCAAAGATTTCGGATATTGTTGTTGGGGGGGAGAAACGCCAGGATTCCGTAACTGCGGGTTTTCAGAAAATTGAGCCAGGCGGAGCAGAGATCGTTCTTGTACACGATGGAGTCAGACCCCTTATCGGTGAAGATTTGATCATTCGTGTTATTGAAGCGGCAGAAAAGTTCGGTGCCGCAGTCCCGGCGATTCCGATAAGGGACACGGTAAAAAGGAGCGATGGTCGCTGGATCCTCCAGACAGAAGACCGGTCAATGCTTTATAGAACGCAAACCCCGCAGGGATTTCAATTTGAGATTCTGGAGAAGGCCCTTAGGGCCGCGAAAGAACTAAACCTGGATGGAACAGATGAGGCTTCCCTCGTAGAAAACATGGGAATTCAGGTCTCTCTTGTTCCCGGAGATCCTGAAAATATTAAAATAACCACTCCCCTGGATTTGAAAATTATAGAGGCGCTCCTTGAAAATTAGAGTCGGATTTGGATATGATATCCACCGTTTAGAGGAGGGCAAACGCCTTTTTCTGGGAGGGATGGAGATCCCCTTCAGCAAAGGACTTGCAGGGCATTCAGATGGAGACTGCCTGATACATTCGATCATCGATGCCCTTCTTGGAGCGTTGGGAGAAAAGGATATCGGACAGCAGTTTCCGGACACAGATGATGAATATCTCAATATTCGCAGTACCATACTGCTTAAAAAGGTTGCAATAATGCTGAACGATCGGGGGGCGGAAGTTTTAAATATCGACTCTGTTATTATTGCAGAGCAGCCGAAACTCAACACAGTCATCCCTGAGATGAAAAAGCATTTATGCGATATCCTTAATATAAACAGGGCGTCCCTGGGGATCAAAGCCAAGACAAACGAAGGACTGGATGCAACTGGCAGAGGGGAGGCGGTTGCTGCATACGTCACAGTACTCATTAAGATGGACGAAGAATAACATGGATAATATAAGAGTTCGGTTTGCTCCGAGTCCAACAGGATTTCTTCATGTTGGAAACGTACGGACGGCCTTGTTCAACTGGCTGTTTGCCCGCCATAATGGAGGGGCTTATATCCTGAGGATTGAAGATACGGATGAAGAGCGGTCCACAGGAGAATATGAAAAAAAGCTGATCGAAGACCTGAAATGGTTGGCCCTGGAATGGGATGAGGGCCCTGTCAAAGGTGGCGGTTCAGGTCCCTACAGGCAGTCACAAAGGCTGAACACTTATCAATCTTTTACAGAAAAACTCCTTGAGGAGGGGAAAGCCTATTACTGCTTCTGTTCTATAGAAGAATTGGAAAAAGAAAAAAAACAGGCGGTTTCTAGAGGGGAGATGCCGGTTTATAGCGGAAAATGCCGCATGATTTCTTTGGAGGAAGCCAAAAAAAGGATATGTGCTGGAGAACAGGGTGTGGTCCGGTTGAAAACTCCAGGAAAAGGGGAGATTAGTTTTGAAGATCTTGTACGAGGCCGCGTCTGTTTTAACCTGAAATATCAGGGAGACACGGTTCTGATCCGTTCCAGTGGTTTGCCTGCCTACAACTATGCAGTGGTTATCGATGATTCTCTGATGAAAATTACACATGTGATCAGGGGAGAAGATCACCTTTCTAATATGCCGCGTCAGCTTTTAACATACGAGGCCCTGTCTTTTCCTCCTCCGAAATTTGCCCATCTATCCATGGTTATGGGAAAGGACAACACCCGTTTGAGTAAAAGACACGGGGCGACCTCTGTAGACCAGTTCAAAACAGATGGAATACTGTCTGCTGCCTTGATCAACTACCTCGCCCTTCTTGGATGGGCCCCTTCTGATGGAAGTGAAGTCTTGAACCTGGAGGACCTGGTCAGGCAGTTTGACATAGTAAAAGTCAGTAAATCCGCAGCCATATTTGATTATGATAAACTTTACTGGTTGAACAGGCAGCACATGAGAAAATTGGTTCCTTCAGAGCAGGCAAAGCAGTCCTATCCCTATCTATATAAGGCAGGATTGATGCCGGAAGAACAGGACATGTCGGGGAACCATTGGGAATGGCTGGAAAAAGCGATGGAATACTTTATTGAGAAAGTCGATCGCTTTTCCGACCTGCCGAAGCATTTTAATGCCCTGTTTGAATTTTCCCTTGATGAACTGGATGTAGAGGCACAGGAAATACTGAACTCAGAATGTGCTGGCAAGGTGTTGAAATCTATTGCTGATAAGATAAAAAAAATCATGTTTCTCGATTTTGATAAATACGCAGAGCTGACTAAAGAGATAAAAGTGGAAACCGGATGTAAGGGTAAAGACCTTTTTCGCCCCCTGCGTGTTGCCCTGACCACAAAGACCTCAGGACTTGATCTGGATAAATTTATTCCGCTTGTGGAGGAAGGCGCCCGGTTGGTGTTTCCCAAACCAATGTTGAACTGTGCCCTGCGCATCACCAAGGTCATTGGTCATATTAAATTAAAATAAGCCCTGGAAGGAAGTCTATGCCTAAAATCGGCCGGCTCAATCCGATAATAGAGGCCTTGAAATCTTCGCCAAAGAAGATTCATAAGATCTCTATCCAGAATCAGACAGGAAGATCCAAATTGGATGATATTGCCAGGTTAGCCAGGGAAAAAGGAGTTCCTTTTGTCTATGTTCCAAAAAAGCATCTTGACAGAATAGATCCCACACATCAGGGCGCAATTGCACGGCTTTCTCTGAAGCCGTTTGCCTCTCTTTCCACTATCCTGGAGCAGAAGAAAAACCTGTTCCTGGTTCTTCTGGATGAGATTTCCGATCCACAAAATCTGGGCGCTGTTATCAGGACAGCCGAAGCCGGGGGGGTCGATGGAATCATCCTTCCTGAAAGACGGACGGCCGGCTTAACCGAGGCGGTGCTGCGGGTATCAGCCGGGGCGGCCGAACACCTTCCCATAGTCCGTGTCAAAAACCTGGCAAGGGCTATGGATGAGCTCAGAGAAAAAGGGATTTGGCTCATCGGTGCGGAAGGAGGAGGTGAGGACTTGTGGTATGATTTTGATTATACTTCATCGGTAGGACTGGTTTTCGGCTCGGAGGGCAGAGGGATTCGTCCTCTTATCAGAAAAAAATGTGACAGGGTCCTGTCTTTGCCTTTGTATGGACAACTAAATTCTCTGAATGTCGCCTCCGCAGCATCGATTTTTATCTATGAGGTTGTCAGGCAAAGAAATAAAAATCACGAGTAAAAAATGAATAAAATAATGATTCTGTCCGTAGTAAAGAAGAGAGAATTACTATGGCGGAAGAAACGATATTCACTCAGGAACTTATCCTGCAAAAAAAACAGGCTCCTATGACTGATCTGAACCGCCTTTCCGAAAAAGAACTGTTTGAACAAGTCCGGAAAGGCAATAAAGATGCCTTCCGGGTTATAGTAACCCGGCATATGAAACCGGCATATTATGTAGCCCTGGGATTTTTACGCAATCACCAGGATGCCCTGGATGTATCTCAGGATGCTTTTATCAGAGCCTACCGGAAAAGGAAAAGCTTCGATCCGCAGAGGCCGTTTTTTCCGTGGTTTTATAGACTCTTAAGAAATCTTTGCCTTGACTATGTCAAAAAATACCGGCGGCGAGATAAGACCTCTCTGGACGAGAACAGGATCCTTAATGAAAAAGAAGAGGATTTTGAATTGAAAAGGACAATGTGGAAAGGGATTGACGAGTTGCCGTTTGAGCACAGAGAAATTATTATTCTGCGTTATTTTCGACAAATGTCCTATCAGGAGATAGCTGAAATGGTCGGAAAGCCAATTGGCACAGTGATGTCATCACTGTTTTATGCCAAGAAAAAACTCAGGGATATCATTAAAAAATATATGGATTTGGAATAGAACGATGACGGGGTGATTTTTATGAATCATGATAAGATAAAAGAACTCATTCTGCTTTACCATGATGGTGAATTAGGGGAAAAAGACAAAAAAGAGGTCAAAGAGCACATTGCTCACTGTCCTGAGTGTCAAAAAGAGTTTGAAGAAATGAAAAAACTTGAGGAGGTTATGGGAAACATGGAATTGAAAAAACCGGGCAAAGAAGTCTGGGAAGTCTATTGGGCCTCGATTTATAACAGGCTTGAGAGGAAAGCCGGCTGGATTCTGATGTCGATCGGTGGTATGATTCTTCTCTTTTACGGCGGGTACAAATTTGTGGAAGGCATTATCCAGGATCCGGCTATCTCTCTTTTTCTGAAAGTCGGTATTCTGGCTTTTTTAGCAGGAGCAGTGGTGATGCTGGTTTCGCAAATAAAGGAGCAGATTTTTGTTTACAAGAGAGAGCGGTATAAGGAGATAGAGAAATGATTATAGTCAACACAGATATTATTCACGGGAAAAAAGTTGTTAAAGTGATTGGACTGGTAAAAGGGAACACAATCCGGGCAAGGCATTTGGGAAGAGATATTGCAGCAGGCCTGAAAAATTTAGTCGGCGGTGAGATCCGGGATTATACAAAAATGATGGCAGAGTCCCGCGAGCAGGCCCTGGACCGCATGATTGAAGAAGCGGAATCCATGGGGGCAAATGCAATTATCACTGTCCGATTCTCAACCTCGATGATCATGCAGTCAGCTTCAGAAATTCTGGCCTATGGAACAGCCGTCATCATCGAATAACTCGATCTGTGAAATTTAATATGACCCGCAAGAGGATAACGTGTGCAATTTTCTTCCTGATTATGATATTACCTGGACAGATGACAGGTGAAAGTGCATCAGAACAAGGCCTATTATCCATTTATTTTGGAGACGAGAAAGTTGGATATGAAGAGTATATCTGGACCAGCTATGCAGAGGGATATACGCTGCAAGTGAGAGGAAGGATAGACAAACCTGTCCCACTTATTCTGGATAAACTTATTATCCGTCTGAACAAGAACTTCATCCCTCTAGAGTATTATTTCAAAGGAACCATCAGCGGCTTCGAGCAGGAGATCAGTAGTTCCATTGATGATGGGTTAGTTGACAACCGCATTTATATTGCCGGACAGGAACAGAAGGCGTCTGTCCGGATTAAAAGAGATGCTTTTTTATTGCCCAATTCGATTTTTTCGCCATATATGGTTTTGAGTAAAAAATACGTATGCTCACTTGAAGAAAAAATTGATCTTTCCGCTTATATTATTCCACAACTCGAGGAGCTTTTCAGCCTGGAGCCTGCAGAGGATTCTGCCTGTTCCCTTATCATACAGTTCAACACGACCTCTATTGAACTGGAAACGGATAGAACAGGTTCTCTAAAAGCGTTGTTTATTCCATCCCAAAAGATCAAAGTTATTCATAATTAACATCTTGTCTGAATCTTCCTGTTGTCTTGAATTAATTACTTTAAACAATTAGAATAGATAAATCCCCTTTTTATAATCGAAATCACATGGAAAAAGAAAAAGATTTTTATCAGTTGGAAAAAAATATCATTGAGATAAAACAGAAGATCGATGATCTGCAGGAGAGCGAAGATCCCTCAAAAGAGGATAAAATTGCGCGCCTCCGCACAAAAATTGAGAAAGAATGGGCCGGAATCGCGCCTGAATTGACACCTTTTCATTTCGTCCAGGTCGCGCGGCATCCCCAGAGGCCTTATACACTGGATTATATTGATGCCCTTTTTAAGGATTTTATAGAGCTTCATGGAGACCGTCGAGCCGGAGACGATCCTGCCCTTATTGCGGGGTTTGGATTTTACAAGGGGAAAACAACGGCTGTTATCGGGCATCAAAAAGGACGGTCGACGCGAAACAGGCTCATGAGAAATTTTGGACAACCCAGTCCCGAAGGTTATCGAAAGGCCCTGCGGATCATGAAGCTGGCCGAAAAATTCGGCTTTCCGGTGGTTACTTTGATCGATACTCCCGGGGCTTATCCAGGTATTCAGGCAGAGGAACGAGGACAAGCAGAGGCTATTGCTAACAACCTCAAGGAAATTTCCCTTTTAAGGGTCCCTGTTGTCAATATCGTCATCGGAGAAGGAGGAAGTGGCGGCGCTCTTGCCGTGGGAGTAGGAGATGCTATCCTGATGCTCCAGTATTCCTTCTATTCTGTCATTTCCCCGGAGGGCTGTGCCGCCATTCTCTGGAAGGACCAGGGTGCTGTCAAAAAGGCTGCGGAAAATCTTAAGTTTTTGGCCAAGGACCTGAAGGGATTCGGCATTATTGATGAGATCATCCCCGAACCTCCAGGCGGGGCTCATGTTGATTATGAAACAATGTTTAAAAACCTGGACAGGTCTCTACAGAAAACACTGAGTAGACTGGAAAAGAAAACAGTCGAGGAGATGCTTAACGAAAGATACGAGAAATTCAGGCAGATAGGCATCTATGAAGAGAAATGAATGATCAGGCAAAAAAAAAGCAGATAAACGCTATAAAGGGAACAAAAGATATTCTTCCGGATGAAGTCTGGAAATGGCAGAAGCTGGAGACTGAAGCGAGGCTTGTATTTGAACGGTATGGATACAGAGAAATACGCACACCTGTTTTTGAAGCCACAGAGCTGTTCATCAAAGGAACAGGTTCGACGACCGATATCGTTACTAAAGAAATGTACACATTTGTCGACAAGGGGGGGCGGTCTATTACCTTGCGGCCGGAATACACCCCTTCGGTTGTGCGATCCATCATTGAAAACAGGCTGAACCTTCAGCCTCAGCCGCTAAGGTTTTATTTTATCGGGCCGATGTTCCGTTATGATAAACCGCAGAAGGGACGTTATCGTCAATTCCACCAGATAGATATTGAAGTTTTTGGGGAGAAGGATCCAGCGATCGATGCCGAGATCATGGAAATGGCAAAGAATCTTCTCACAAGAATGGGAGTGACAGATACAGATGTTTTAGTCAATTCAGTTGGCTGTCAGACCTGCCGGCCGGGTTATCGCGAGAAACTGAAACAAAAAGCAGAAGAGTCCCGCTCCCGGCTCTGCCCGGACTGTCAGAGAAAAATCGACACCAATCCTTTGAGGATCTTTGACTGTAAAGTTGAAGCATGTAGTGAAATTTCCATAGAGTTTCCCAAAATAACAGATTTTCTCTGTCCCGAGTGCGATAAGCATTTTAAACAATTCTGTAAATATCTGGATGCGTTTGATATTCCATACTCCATTGAGCCGCGTCTTGTCCGCGGACTTGATTATTATACAAAGACCACTTTTGAATTCTCCTCCCGAAGTCTGGGTGCCCAGGATGCTGTCCTTGGCGGCGGCAGATATGATGATATGATGAAGGAATTCGGCGGTCCTGATATCTGCGGTACTGGTTTTGCTGTGGGAGTGGAAAGGCTCCTTTCCATTGTTTCTGTGGAAGAGAAGCAGAAGGAATGGTTGTATCTCATTTATCTGGGGGATGAGGCTAAAGCAGCCGCAATGGAAGTGGCAAGGTTTCTGAGGGAAAATGGAGTTGAGTGCCTTGTTGAATACCGGGAGCGAAGCCTGAGAAATCAAATGAGTCGCGCCAATAAACTGAATGCAGCCTGGGTACTGATAATCGGTGAGGATGAAGTCAAAAAAGGAACTTTCCAGCTTAAAAACATGAAGACTGCCCATCAGGCTACCGTGACTAAGGAAGAGATCCTCAAGCATATCCGCAGGACGAATTAGCCGAGTCCTGCATTACAAAGGACAGAATAATGGAATCCCTGAATTTAACTGAATGGAAAAAAACGATGTACTGCGGCGAACTGCATGCGGCACATGTCGGGAAAAAGGTTACCTTGTTTGGATGGGTTCACCGGTTCAGAGATATGGGGAGTCTGATTTTTATCGATCTTAGAGACAGAGAGGGCTTGATACAGATCGTGGTTTCGGGCGAGGATAAAGAATTGCTGGCCAAAGCAAGAAATACCCGAATGGAAACGGTTCTGGGCGTCAGGGGGGTTGTAGAAGAGCGGGGAGAAAAAGATAAAAACCCGCGGATTTCGACAGGGGAGGTCGAAGTCAGGGCCAAGGATATGATCATTTTTAACACAGCAGATGTTTCGCCATTTGTTGTGTCGGATCCTGTCCAGGCCTCAGAAGAGCTCCGTTTCAAATATCGATACCTGGACTTACGCCGGCCTTCCATGCAGAAAAATTTGAAGCTGCGTCATCAGGCAGCGATCAAAACCCGAAATTATTTTAATGATAAGGGATTTTATGAGATAGAGACCCCATTCCTGACCAAATCCACACCAGAGGGCGCCCGAGATTATCTTGTGCCCAGTCGGATGTATAAAGGACGGTTTTTTGCCTTGCCTCAATCTCCACAGCTTTTTAAACAGTTACTCATGATCTCCGGATTTGACCGCTATTTTCAGATCGTTCGTTGTTTTAGAGACGAAGATCTGAGGGCCGATAGACAGCCGGAGTTCACTCAGATAGATGTGGAAATGAGCTTTGTTGAGATGGCGGATATTTTTGATCTGACGGAAAACCTGATGGTAGAACTTTTCGGGCTCATCGATATTTCTGTCTCCAGCCCGTTTCCTAGGCTTACTTATGAGGAAAGCATATCAAGGTTCGGGACAGACAAGCCGGATCTGAGATTCGGGATGGAGATCAGTGACTTGACTGAGACTGGAAAACAGGTTGGTTCCCGGATTATTCAGGATGCTATTGCTTCAGGTTCTTTTTTAAAGGCGCTTGTGGTTAAAAGAGCCGGCAATCT
>CBDVEQ010000078.1:0-11397 GCA_965373045.1 uncultured bacterium
ATTTATGCTGACCCTGAAACCGGTTACAAATTTCCGCCTTTTTTACAATTTCAAGAATGAAAAGTTTTTAAAGAATAGAGGCGGAGAAAGAGTTTATTCCATCAATATCATCAGCCAGAGGATCGGATATCAGATATCCAAAACCCTGTCCCTAAGATTGATCACCGATTATAACGATTATTATAAAGAAATGTTTAACAGTCTTCTCATGAGTTGGGAATTGCGGCCTGGCACGGTCTTTTATATTGGAATGGATGACAACCGGGAAGAAGACGATATTGGTATCTTCCGCAATCAAGGAAAAGTATTTTTTATTAAATTCTCTTATTGGTGGAGAGTCTGATATTTTCGTCTTCAGATTTCCTCCACAGTTCATGGATTTGACTTGCCTTTTTAAGGGAGAGGTGATATAGTTAATTTTAAGAAATAGCAAAACTAAGCAAGCTTTTAATTCTTCGGAGATAAAAATGAACAGGAAGCTTATCCGGCCTAATTTACATGAGATAAAAGAAAAAATGGTTCGAGAACCGCAAAGAAAGAAATCCCATCCGTCCTATGATACATTTGCCGAAAATTATTATTATTTGAAGCAGATGAACAAAAAAACACATATGTCCATTGTCTTTCGAGATGGGGAAAAGGTGGATGGATACATCGAATGGTATGACAGAAATTGTATCAAACTCACCCGGGATGATGCCCCGAATCTATTGGTCTATAAAAGAGATATTAAATACCTTTACAAACTGGAAGATATCAAACCTGCAAAAAGCCCTAGGCAAACAAAGACAAAAGTAGTAAAAACAGCAAGATCATGACGCTTCCCAGGATCGGGATCACATTGGGTGATCCCGGCGGAGTGGGGCCTGAAATTGTTCTAAAGGCCATCCAAAAAAGATCCTCACTGCCTGAGGGGAGTTTCATCCTTTTTGGTTCCCATGAAGTTTTTGAAACTCAAAAAAAATCACTTTCCTGGCAGGATAAAGATGCCGTTGAATATTCCTTCGTTGATGTTGAAACCCGGTTTTCAGAGATAAAGACAGGGGAACCTGCGCAGGAGAACGGAAGGCTTGCATTTTCTTCTTTTATCAAAGCTGTTGAGATGGCCCGGTCCCGGTCTCTGGATGCAATTGTGACCGCACCGATCTCAAAACATTCCTGGAATCTTGCCGGGATCAAGTGGGCAGGCCATACAGAATACTTACATTCTCTGTATCCTGAGGCCATCATGTCTTTTTTTTCTGAAAACCTGAATGTAGCCCTGTTTTCCCACCATCTTCCACTCAAAAAAGCTTTACAACGGGTTAATAAAAAATCTCTTGAAAACTTTTTCTCCCTTCTCCACAAACATATCCGGAAGATTGATGAGAAACAGTACAGATATCTTGTGGCGGGACTGAATCCTCATGCAGGTGAATCAGGTATGTTGGGGCGTGAGGAAGAGAAAAAGATCATACCTGCGGTGGAGGCCGCAAGGAAGAAGGGGATTCCAATCGACGGCCCGTTTCCTGCTGATGTCATTTTCCGAATGGCCCGATCACATAGCGACAACATCGTCATCGCTTTGTATCATGACCAGGGTTTGATCGCATTTAAACTCGATTCCTTTTATACAGGGGTGAATGTGACCCTGGGTCTTCCTTTTGTTCGCACATCGCCGGATCATGGTACAGCTTTTGATATCGCCGGAAAAAATTTAGCCGATCCCCGGAGCATGATTCGCGCGATTTGTCTGGCCGGCCGGTTTGCTGCTGGCCAGAGATAAAAGTTTGTATTATACTTAGAATTGAAAAGCGCCAACGTAAAAGCTTTACGTGAGAGGAATTTCAAATATGTCTGAATCCCTAGAAAAAAATGCAAAGGCAGGACTTGATGTAGATCTACCTCAGATAGAAACTTTTACCAATCAATTCCCTAATTATGAGATACGCATAGAAATACCGGAATTTACATCTGTTTGCCCCAAAACCAACCTCCCTGATTTTGGCACTATCATGCTTCGTTATGTTCCTGATAAGGAGTGCCTGGAGTTGAAATCCCTCAAAATGTATTTACTTGCTTACCGTGATCTTGGAATTTTTTACGAGAATGTTGTAAACCGGATCCTTGATGATGTTGTGGCTGCATGCCGTCCAAAGCAAGCAGCGGTGATCGGTGAATTTAATCCTCGGGGAGGGATAAAATCGGTTATAGAGGCGCATTATCCTCGGGAGGATTTTTAGACTGTCCCACAAGGAATAAAATGGTTTTCATTGAGATAGTAAAGTCACTGCGGCCACAGCAGTGGATAAAAAATCTTTTTATATTTGCCCCTCTCATTTTTTCACAAAATATACTGAATTTATCCCTGCTGTTGAAAACATCAGCCGCATTTGGACTTTTTTGCCTGATTTCCGGCTCCTGTTATATCCTCAATGATCTTCAGGACATCGAAGAGGATAAACGTCATCCCTTAAAGGCCATGCGTCCTCTGGCGTCTGGACGATTGACGAAAAAGATCGCTGTTGTTTTTATTATCGTGATCGCTCTTTCAAGCAGTATTCTTGCATTTCTCCTGGGCCGATATTTCTTTTATATTCTTCTGGCCTATTTTTTTATGCAGGTGGCATACTCGGTCCGGCTTAAACATGTGGTCATCCTGGATGTTTTTATTGTTGCCGCTGGTTTTTTCCTGCGAGTGATCGCCGGGGGACTTGTGATCGATGTGTATATTTCTCCATGGCTTCTGATCTGTACTTTTCTCCTTGCTTTATTCCTGGCCTTAGGTAAAAGACGCCATGAGATCGTGATCCTTGACAAGGGGGCAGAGAACCACCGTCCTATTCTTGGTGAATACAGCCCCTACCTCCTGGATCAGATGATAGCTGTTGTAACAGCATCCATAGTGGTCTCTTATTGTCTATATACGATCTCTGTTGAGACGGTGACAAAATTTGGCACAAAGAAATTGGTCTATACCGTTCCTTTTGTGCTGTACGGAATTTTCCGTTATCTTTATCTTATCCATCAAAAGGCCGAGGGGGGATCACCGGAGATGTTGATCATTAAGGATAAACCCCTTCTAATCGCCATATTTTTGTGGATATTCAGCGCCTCTTTGATTATATATCTCAAGATCTGAATCATGAAAAAACCTACAATTGCAGTTCTTTTAACATCGCCGGAAAATATTCTCCAGGACTATCAAAGGCTTATGCATATGGCGGATTATGCGGGTGTTTTGTCCAAAGATATGGATACCTTGATCAAACTCAATCTCTCTTGGACAAAATATTTTCCTTCATGTTCCAGTCAACCGTGGCAGTTTGAAGGAGTAATGAAGACTCTTCTGAAAGATGGATTCCTGAAAGAGCGGATTATTCCGGTGGAAAACAAGACTGTTGTGACCCATCCTGTCAAAGGAGCGAAAAACAACAGATGGTCTCCGATCATGGACAGGCTTGGACTGGATTTTGTCCCTCTGACACAAGTGGAATGGGTTAAATATTCATTTAAAGAGAAGCTGCTGCGTCTTCATAAGATTTTCCCCGATGGTATTGAGATTCCCAAGATGTTTATCGGTAAAAATATCCTTCATCTTCCCACTATCAAAACCCACGGCCATTCTGTAACCACTGGCGCTGTCAAAAACGCGTTCGGTGGGCTCTTAAAGGAAGTCAGGCATTATGCCCACAAATACATTCATGAGGTTCTGGTGGATCTTATGATCATGCAGAAAGAACTGCATCCCGGTATTTTTAGCGTCATGGATGGAACAGTCTGCGGAAACGGGGCAGGCCCCAGGACCATGATACCTGAAATAAAAAACATCATACTGGCCGGGGCGGATTCTGTCGCCATCGATGCGGTAGCTGCCAGGCTTATGGGATTTGAGCCTTTAGATATCCCTTATATCCGCATGGCTCATGAAATGGGACTCGGATGTGGGGACCCCAGGGAGATAGAGATCGCAGGTGAGGATATTTCTGAGATCAATTTTCACTTCAGATCCAAAAAGAGTTTTGTCATATGGGGAGATCAAATGCTTAGGATAGGGTTTCTTAAGCCTCTGGAAAAACTTCTCCTCCATTCTCCGCTATTTTTCTGGGCTCCGTTCGCCAGCAATGTATATCATGATCTGCTGTGGTATCCGACCATTGGCAGAAAACGAATACGGCGTTTTAAAAAAACGGAGTGGGGAGCTCTTTGGAAATCCTATCATTCATAAAAAGGGAGCAGGCATGAAAAGATTTAGTAAGCAATGGATCGTCGGATGGATATTACTTACTTGTGTTGGCGCCATGAATCTGGTTTCACAGGAGATGCGGCATTCGACCTATTACTACCAGAAAAAGAGTCTGTTCAAGCTTCTGCCGAATAACCCGGAGGAGATCATATTTCTTGGTGACAGTATAACAGACGGGTGTGAATGGGCAGAGCTGTTTAAAAATTTGAAGATAATAAACCGCGGAATAAGCGGAGACACAACGAATGGAGTGCTTGAAAGACTGGATGAGGTCATAGAATCCCGGCCCGCGGCCGTTTTTCTGATGATCGGCATAAATGACCTGGCAAGGGGGCGGTCTGTTAAATATATTTTGGACAACCTGGGAAAGATCATCAGGAAAATAGGGAAAATGTCTCCTGGCACAACCCTTTATGTCCAGGGCCTGCTTCCAGTAAGCAGTAAATTCCACCAGTTCCCGGCTTACACGAACAAGACCAGGAAAATATTAGCAATTAATAAAGGGCTTGAAAATATTTGCAAGAGATCTGATGTTGTTTATATTAATCTTTTTTCCTCCTTTGCCACTGAGGATGGCAGGCTTGACTCTGCTTACACAAATGACGGCTTGCATTTAAGCGGGAAAGGATATCTCCTTTGGAAATCATTGATTGACGGGTTCATCAATATGGATCATTGATGGATTCCGCCTGTTACTGTTATCGATTTCTGTTGAGCAGAGTCTGCGTTTGTTTTATCTTCAATTCGGCCAGCCGCTCATCTACAAACTGATCAGCGGCCTTGTGGGCCTGCTCGTAATAATGCAGCGCTTTTTCGTAGTCTTTTCTTAAGAAATAATAGCTGCCGAAATACATTTGGACCTTATAATTCTGTTCATATGCAGGTTCATGGTTGAAAAAATCAATATAAGTCGGAGCATAGCTAAAATCATAGTGATTATGAAAGGAAACAAACTGGTGTTTGTTATATATACCGACGGAGATTCCAATGGCCAGCAGTACAATCCCGGTTATGAAGATTTTTTTTGTATTCCCTGCGGCTTTTGTTGTTTTGTCCTTCTCACGCATCTTGAAAGCCAGGAGATAACACAACAGAGCCAGGCCCGCTCCTGCTAGAATATCCACTATATAGTGATCGCCGGTGTAGATGATCGTGGACAATACGACCAATGTATAAACAATAAAGGGCAATGCTTTCCATCGGAACAGTTTCCATAATATCAGGGAGGCCAGCACAGGAAATGCGGTATGAAGAGAAGGCATGGCAGCAATGGGATTGGTATTAAATCCGGATGTTATATCGGGTATGACCATGTTGTATATCTCGGCATTAAAACGTGTAAGCGCGGGAAGTACGCCAAAATATTTTGATGCGATCCATGGAGGGGCAGTCGGAATAATGCCGTATCCCAGAACCCCGAGAAAGGTCACCAGATAAAAAGAGCGTCTAAATAGATAAAATGATCGTGGTCTGTGAAGCCATATGAGAAGGCCCACAATAAGGAATGCAACAAAATGAGTTCCGTGAAGAGCGGTAAGTGATTTTTCCAGCCAGGTATAATGGAGGGGGTCTAACAGCGCCTGCTGCAGTGTGACAGATGGAACTTCTCCGAACAGAAAGCGATCCCATTTTATGACATACAACATGTGAACCGGGAGATCCAATCGGCAGGTGAGGATATAGATAGTACCCCGCATGGTGTCGAACAGGTAGATAAATGATAAAAATACGAACCAGTCCCTGTAAAAAAGATCCAGTTTCCCAAGAAACATGGCCAGTAGGATGGTAAAAAGCAGAAGGAAGATCTTGGGCGCAAAAAAGAAGCGGTTGAACAGTCCCATTATGACAAGAAAGGAAAGCATTATAATGAGTAAAAATGTTATCGGGTGTTTTTTGAATAAAGACTTTTTTTCAGGGAGAGACGATAGTTTATCTGTCATTATTTTCTCACCGGCAGATTTAGTTTTGGAGATTGTATAATTTTTATCCCTTTAAAACAACCATTCAAATCATATTTTCTAGCCTGGATTATTCATAAAAAATGGCCGATACACATTTTTCTTTTTTTTTTTACTTCTCACTCTGATTGTACTCAGAAGCAAGAATGGGCTATTGTTCTATGATTGCTTCCCACTAATAATCGGCCCTTTTTTACCCTTCGGGCAAGCCAATCTGCTTTGTTGTGGCGCATTCGCAGTATATGAATACGGCTTCATGCGCCACGCCGTGCATATCGGCTTGTGAATAATCCAGAGATCCTGGATTATTCATAAAAAATGGCCGACACATAAAAATAGGATTCTAGGGGTCTATGGTTCTAGTGTTTTTATTGTGTCTCGTTGAATTTAGTGCCTGGACTATTTACGGGTCGAGGAGAGGCCAAGGATTCAAGGATTCTAGGGGTCGAGTGAAAAGAAAAAAGATAAGAGTTTATTGGGTTTTTTGAGTTATTTTAAGAATATTTTACTCAACAAACTCCATGAGCTCAACGAACCCAATAAACTGGATTCCCGTTGGCACGGGAATGACGTAAATTAAATGACTTTGGGCTAAGCTGCTTTGGGCCTCTTTTGCATTGGCCTTTGTCCTCTTATTCTTTCACTTGAATCCTTGAACCCTTGAATCCTTGAACCCTTTGCATAAACTAAGGGATGATTTGCTTTTAGTGTAGTAATTTTTATAATAGTCATAGAATGCTTCAAATTGACCCGGGGGAGAAAAAAACCATATATGCCCATATTGTACTGCTAAGTATATTGTGGGTGTTATGTGTAATACTGGTCAATCCAGCGGGAGAGTTCCCTTTAAATGATGACTGGTCCTATGCCCGGGTGGTGCAGACCCTGTTTGAAGAGGGACGGTTCCAATTAACCGGGTGGGTATCCATGCCGCTAGTAGGCCAGGCGTTTTGGGGAGCGCTCTTCTGTCTCCCTTTTGGTTTCTCTTTTATTGCTTTGCGTTTATCGACTCTTGTCCTGGGTTTAATAGGGGTTCTCTCTGCATATGGTCTTTTAAGAGAGGCAAAAGCAGGACTTCAAGCGTCCTTTTTTGGGGCGTTACTCCTGGCCCTCAATCCGCTTTACTTTCAGCATGCCTTCACTTTTATGACAGATGTTCCGTTTACTGCATTGGCCTTGCTTGCGATCTATTTTTTTGTGAAAGGATTTCGTACAGAGAGGAAGAGAGATTTTATCCTGGGATCGGTTATAGTCGGCGCCGCCGCTCTCATCCGGCAGTTGGGTGTTGTAATACCTGTCGCTTTTGGAATGGTCTTTTTGTTGAAATTTGGATTTCGAAGAAGATCTTTAAAAACAGTATTGTTCCACCTATGCATTTCTATCGGTCCCTTGGCGCTGTTTCAGCTCTGGCTTCAGTTTGCACACGGAATGCCGGCCAGGTACAACGCTGCTTCAGAACGTTTGGCCAGGTCAATGGCTGAAGGATTTAGTCATTATCTTGTGCTGCTTATACAGAGAACATCCGGGGGATTGATCTATATAGGACTTTTTATTCTGCCTTTCCTGGTGTGGGCAGTTATTATTTCACGGGCGAGATTCAAAAAACGGGACCTGTATCTGTTTCTGTCTTTTCTGTTATTAATGACGTTTATACTGACTTTGGTATGGAAGAATCGTTTAATGCCCCTCCTGAAGAACGTCTTTTTTGATCTTGGGCTGGGGCCTCCGCATTTGAAGGATGTTTATGTCCTGGGTCTGCCCAACTGGCCGCAGGCTCCGACCGGATTCTGGTTTTTTGTCACTATATTAGGCGCTGTATGCGCTGCTTTCCTGATGTATGTGCTTTTTGTTTCTGTGAAAAAGGCCTGGACCTCTCTGAGTGAAAAAAGCGATCCGGATGAGAATTTTCTAATGCAGCTGGGTATATTTATCCTTTATTTTCTGCCTATCATCATAATCGGGTATTATGACCGTTACCTGATCCTGTTTCCTGTGGTGATCATGGCTCTGATTATCCGTCTGTTTCCCCTGCCCGCAAATAAGAGACGCATGACTCTTGCTGTTCCGGTTTTATTTACGCTGATTTTTTATGGGGGATTTACCGTAAGTGCGACACATGATTATATGTCCTGGAACAGGGCACGTTGGCAGGCCCTTGATTTTCTGACCGAAGAATTGGGTATTTCGCCCCGGAGCATCGACGGGGGATTTGAATTCAACGGATGGAATCTTTATGATCCGGATTATGTCCAGAAGGAAAATAAAAGCTACTGGTGGATAGAGGATGATGAATTCGTTGTTTCCTTTGGTCCGATCATCGGTTACAAGGAGATCAACCGGTTCCCGTTCAAACGCTGGCTTCCGCCGGAGACCGCATATATCCACATTCTAAAGAGATCAATCCGGTAAGGCGCTTTGTCTTAAATTGATTTTCTGAAAACCCGAGGAAAGGTCGGATCGTAAAACAAATATAGAATTAAAAGCAAATTAATATCCCATAGATGTCATGGGATATTGTAGATCCTGTGCAGTTGAATTCCCAGCCTGATGTTTTTGAGACCTATAGCGATTGACTGGCGAAGTAGTTTTTGGGCCAGATCCATACTCCACTTATTCATTGACTGAGGTTGGAGAAAGATCGGTATTTGGACTGGAAATTCTGACCGCAGCCGCTGAATAACGTCCAGAGTCAATCCGCGGGTCACCACGATCTTGATCTCTTTTGCTGTTTTTCTGAATTTTGGATGTACGAAGTGCAGTTCCGGTTTGGGCGATATAGTGTACCAATCAACAGGCAGGGGTTTAAAAAGAGTTGCATTGGTTTCGACCTGGATATGGAAGTTCATGTTTTTCAGCGCTTCTGTTAAAGGACGGATATTCTGAAGCAGGGGCTCCCCGCCTGTCAGACATATCCAATCAGTGAAAAAGCGCTTGCGGAGCTTTCTGACCTGATCAATGATCTGAGGTAGAGCAAGTTCTTTGCCTCCTTCCCAAGCCGATCGGGTATCGCAGAATGGACACCGGAGGTTACAGCCCGTCAGCCGGATAAAAAGCGTGGGCTCACCGAGTCTAAGGCCTTCTCCCTGAACAGAAGAGAAGATCTCACGAATTTTCAGTGTATGATGCTGAGGCATCTTCGGATTCCCAGACTGTAACCCGCTCTACGGGATAGATTTTTTTCAATTGAAAATAAAAGTGACGGGATAAGTTTTCAGCAGAAGGGTTAAAATCATAGATATCGTTTAAAAGCGTATGATCAGGAAGGATCTTGCTGAGTTTTTTCTTGATCTCAGTAAAATCGATCCCGATGCCTGCGTCATTAAGCTCAGTGACCTTGATCTCTACCTCGATAAGAAATGTATGACCGTGGATTTTTTCACATTTCCCTTTGTAGTTTTTTAAGTAATGGGCAGCCTGAAACCGGTCTTTGACTTTTAATGTCCAACTCATATTTGTCCTTCCTGTTCGAGTCTTTGCAGAAGATGGTCCTTTTCTCCGATGTCCTCCCAGGCTCTCTGTCTTAAAAGACAGGATGAACATTCTCCGCACGGTATCTCGCTTCCTGCATAACAGGAGATTGAAAAGGAATAATCCGTTCCCAGAGACAGCCCTTTTTTTATGATCTCGGATTTTTTCATGCGGATAAATGGTGCTTTTACATGTATTTTCTGCCCGGAGGATGATGTTCTGGTTCCAGTGTTAACAGCCTTTTCCATGGCTCTGACAAAAGATTGGCGAGTATCCGGATAGTTCGGTGAATCAATGACATTAAATCCCACAATGATTGAATCTACTCTGATAACGTCACCCCAGGCTGCTGCAAGCGCCAAAAGTATTCCGTTCCTAAATGGCACATATGTGTTTGGGAGCCCCTTTTTGGTCCTGTTGACATGTTCAAAAACAGGCAGATTGATCTTCTTATCCGTTAAGGAGGAACCGCCGATCTGGGTCAGATCTATCTGGATGATCTTATGAGGGATTCTTAGCCCTTCTGTGATCTTTTTTGAGGATTCTATCTCGATCTTGTGCTTCTGTCCGTAATCAACAGTAAAAGCAAACACCTCATCGGAGCAGGCCTGAGCCCAGTAAAGTGCAGTCGTTGAATCGATCCCACCTGAAAAGAGAACAAGACTTTTACCCATTTTCTGATGATAGGCAATTTATGAGCTATTTTCAAGGATAATAGGTCCTGCCTTCGCTATTCACTTTACATTCCAGGGGGAATATGACATCTTATTATGTCTTATCAGGATAAAGAAAAGAAGAAGCACCAATGGAAAAAAAGATTTCTGGAGATTATTTGGACAATGAACTGGAGAAAGCCTTCAATTTTCTTAACAGGTCAATTCAGGGGAAAACGATCACTGTACGGGACGACCAGTATGATTATTCCTGGTTGATGGATGCAGTCAAGACGCACCGGCAAAAAGGAAGAAGATTCCGGCTTGTAGATTCCGGTTTTTTAGAACCGGGGCAGCTTCAATGGATGGCAGAAGCTGGAGCGGACCTCTATACAACTGACAGCGTTGGCCGCGGGGAACACGAACTTGTTTTTTTTAATGAGGCCTGCAAGAAAGGGCATTCGATCACTGCATTATTCCAGCATGGGCCGTTAATCGGGGAGGAAGAGGCAGAAAGACTTTCCTTTTCCCAGCTTAAAAATTTGGGAAGCAGCGGTATTTATATACATATTTCAAACAGGGAGCACAGCCGGGACATGTCCCTCATGAATGAGTTGGCTTATTCATGCTCAAAGGGAGGAAGCTGGCTGGTTTATTATCATCACGGCCCATTACTGTCAGACAGCGTTCTTCTGGCTGAAAGCGGTTCCTGGATCCATATTTCCGATCAGAGCCTGACAGAGGAAGAACATATCCATATGGCTATGGATGTCCAGAAAACAGCTCATTCGGCTGGGGCAGGGCTCGTTCTTGTAGTTGAATCCTTGATAAAGATCTCCTGGCTTTGGGATATTATCCGATCAGGCGGTTTTGTTTTTTTCAAAAACAGACATTTTGATTATAAATCCCCCTTTCGGGCTGTTCAAGAACAAGCTTTGCAGCGATTGCCTGATTTTAAGGCATACTATCTAAACACAACCGCTCTCCCCTAACCTGGACAATTTACGAGCCGATCTTATCCCATCTGCTGCGTTACTGTCCGTTCGCAGTATATAAATACAGCTTCACGAACAGCTCTTGCAGATGCATCAAC
>CBDVEQ010000079.1:0-11303 GCA_965373045.1 uncultured bacterium
GCTCTTCATTTCGACTCAAGATGAAAATTCTTGCGTTTTTTCACAAAGTTGCTCGCAGTTCTCAAAGGAAGCTATCCAAAAATTTGGTGTCTTACATGGACTTTTAATAACATCCGATAGATTGTTACGGTGTCATCCACTCGGACGATATTATTATTCTTTAGATTTTAACTCTCATTTATTAAAGGATTTTAAACCGGACTCATATTTTTTAGGTAAAAGAAAATGATTTTTTCAAAAAAAAATAGCCGTTTTTTTTTACTTGCTGCATTTTTAATATTCTGGTTTTGTTCTAATTTGGAAGGATTTACGCAGAAATATTTTAGCCAAGAGAATATATTAAAATTCGCTAATTATTTATATGAAGATGAAGATTATATTAGAGCCATACATGAATATAAACGCTATTTAAGTATATTTTCTTCCAAGCCTCCAGACTGCGATCAAATCTATTATAAAATAGCTCTTTGTTACAAATCATTAAATCAAGAGGAGTATGCACTTCGTTATTTTGAAAAAATTTTAAAAGAATTTCCAGAAAGTAAATTAAATTCTGAAGCGGTTCTGCAAATGGGGTACACTCATTTTTGTTTGGGTAATTATGATACTTCTAATAAGTTTTTAAGTTTTTTCGATAATAAATTCAATAAGTTTGATAATATCAAAGAAAAGAGCATATTGTTAATGAGTGGAAATTATCTGATGCAGTTTCAGTACAGCAAAGTATATAGTCTCCTTGAGGAATACAGTTTAAGTGGAATTAAATCTATAGATATGATGAAATCTTTGGCTATAAAAGGAGAAAATATCTCTTATAAAAATCCAATTATTGCAGGTTTTTTATCAGCGCTAGTTCCGGGGCTAGGCAAAGTTTATGTGAAAAGGCATTGGGATGGTTTTATTTCTTTTATCACAATTGGATTATCAGCCTGGCAAGCTTATTCAGGATTTAGAAAAGATGGAAATCGTTCGTTTCGTGGATGGTTATTTAGCTCTTTAACCGCATTTTTTTATGCAGGCAATATTTATGGTTCTGCATCTTCAGCAAAGATTTACAATGAGACTTTGAATAATAGCTTTCGGAATGATGTCTCAATCACAATCAAAATAAATTTTTAATATGCTATTCAGTTCATTATTTCTACTATTGATTATACCTTTTCAGTTTAACCCGCTAATTTCTGTAGCTGATATAGACTACAAAGAGGGTAACTATTTTGAAGCTGTGACAGAATATAAAAGGTATATTTATTTCAGTAATACTCAAAATATATTATTAGGTGATGCATATTATAAATTAGGTCTTGCATTACGGTACGATGGCGATTTGAACGGTTCATTGGATGCGTTTCAAAAATCACTCGCATGGGATTCAATGTTTTGGAACAGAGATCAAATAAGACTATCAATTGCCATTAATTATTCTGGTTTAGCCAAATATTCATTAGCTAATCTGATCTTATTAAAAATAGAATTATTTGGAGAATCAATCGAATTAAAGAAAAATGCTATTTTTCTCCGTGCTATAAATGCCCTTAGTATGAAAGACTGGATTCAGGCTGATGATGCACTTCAATCGTATCTTGACTTATCCGGAACTGACAATCCCGAACTTGAAAAATTGGTTAACCTATATCTTAAGAAAAAAAATTCATTGAAGTTAAAATCAGTTAAACTTGCTAAGACGCTATCGATAGTATTGCCGGGAAGCGGACAAATTTATGCAAATGATATAGAAGGAGGAATAGGAGCTCTGATTTTAAATGGAATATTTGGATATATATTTATTAGTGATATTGTGCAAGGAGACTATTTGAATGCCCTTTTATACTCATTCTTTATATTTAAGAGGTTTTATTCTGGAAATCTCAAAAACGCCAAAAAAATGTGTATCGCATATAATGAGTCACAATTGACCGACTTAGCACAAAATTTTATTGGGGCTTTAATAAATGAATTTGAGAAAAAATAAATTAATAATCATCTTTATTCCTTTATTATTTTTGTCGAGTATATTTTTATATTCAGAAGATTCCTTAGAAGTGATTAATAAGCAGCTTGAAAGAGCATCAAAGCTAATTGATGAAAAATCTTACGAAAAAGCTCTGGAAATATATAAAAATCTTAAGCAATGGTTATTGAAATTCACATTACAGAAAACATCAAGAATTTATAATAATATGGGATTTTGCGCATATAAAATGAATGACGATGATTTAGCTGAATTTTATTATAGCAAGGCGATTTCATTAGATCCTAATTATGTAATATGTTTAAATAATCTTGCTTCCCTTCATATAAATAATGATTGTTTTAGTGAAGCCCTTATTTTTCTTTCAAGAGCGTTTGAAAAAGATAATAAAAATATTAAAGTGCTTTTTAATTCATTTGTTTGCTATCTTAAACTTAGAAATAAAGAGATGGTAAAAATATTTATTAAAAAAGCATTCCAATCGGACAACAAATATACTACACAGAGGCTGAGAAAAAACGGATTAAATAATGCTCAAATAAAAAGATTAAAAAAAGAGATAGGTCTTGTATGAAGATTGAAATACTACGCAATAACTCAGAAAGACGAATGGGAATGCCAACGAAGGTATAGATAAGAGATTATCCCCAGCATAAGACGGCCTATAAATATCACAATGTCGTGGATGGGAGGGGTCCAGATGAACGGCAGAATAAAAAGAAGCAGGAATGCGGAGGAAAGAAAAAGCCGCCATTTGTAGGTTGCAGTAATAAATGCCCCTAAAAGCATCATAAGAGAGAGGACGTACCCGATCGGTTTGTAGGGGATCTGAATCATTTTTTAGTCTGATTTTTGAGGTTTTCCCATCTCCTTTAGGTTTTCGCCTTCGAGGCGCGCTACGATCACTGCTCCGCAGCTGTCGCTCAGTACGTTGACCGTTGTGCGGAACATGTCCAGGATCCGGTCGACGGCCAGGATCACTGCAACACCTTCCAGGGGAAGCCCCACGGCCTTCAGGATGATCGACATCATCACCATCCCGCTCATGGGAACGCTGGCAGCACCGATCGAAGCAAGAAGCGCGGTGACTACGATCATCAATTGGGCGGCGAAGGTCAAGTTGAATCCGTATACCTGGGCAATAAAAATAGCGGCAACGCATTCATAAAGCGCAGTCCCATCCATATTGACCGTGGCTCCTATCGGCAGAACAAAATTGGCGATCTTTTGCGAGACTCTGGAGTTCCCAGTGACAGCTTTCATGGTCAATGGGAGAGTGACAATGGTCGAGCAGGTGGAAAAGGCCATCAGTATTGCAGGGGGCATACCCTTGAAATGCTTGATGGGATTAACGCGGCCCACCAGAGCGAGCAGAAGAGGCAGGTTGACAAAGGCGTGGAAGGCCAGGCCGATCAATACCACTACAAAGTAGAAGCCCAGGGATTTGAAGGCCTCGAATCCTGTCTGAGAGACGATTCGGGCCAGAATGCCGAAAACCCCGAGCGGAGCGCTCCAGACTACGAATAGAGTTAGCTTCATCATGGTCTCAAAAGCCGCCTGAAAAAAATCGGTCATATGGGCCTTTGGCTTTTTCTTGAGCCGGGTGATGAAATACCCGAACAGTATGGAAAAGAAAATGACAGGAAGTACTTCTCCGCGTGCCATGGCGCTGAAGGGATTTTCTGGAATGATATGCAGGAGCAGATCGCCTATTCCCTGTTCTGCTCCGGGAATCTGAGCCGGGGTGGCTGTCAGGCCGATTTTTGCGCCTGCTCCCGGCTTTAGGAGGTTCACAAGTAACTGTCCGGTGAGGATCGCAAGCAGGCTGCTGGTGATATAGTAAGCGAACGTTTTAAGACCCAGGCGGCCCAGCCCGGCAGCGCTTCCCACACTCACTACTCCGGATATAATGGAGGTGATGATAAGCGGCATGATCGCCATGCGCAGAAGCCGGAGAAAAATATCTGCCATGGGATTTGCCAGCGGGAGGATCGTCTCGCCAAAGATCTTTCCTGCGATGATCCCGAGAAAAAAACCGAGGAAAATATACTGGGTGAGCGATAGGCGCTTTAAAAACCGGATTCCCTGCATGGAGCTATTATATCAGAATCGAGTTTTTTCTCCACGGTTTTCAGAAGTCCCGTCTTAATTCGATTGACAATCGGACCGTTAGTTTCTATAGTGAAAAAGGAATCATGATCAACGGACGAAGGACGGCCTGACCTTTTTCTCAACTTCCATACTCATCTCGAAACGAGCTGTTTGATGAAAAAAGAATCCATTCGTTCAAAGTCAACCGAACAATTCACCCAAAAATATCCCACACGATTCTGGACAAAAGCCCTGCGCCGTCTGCGGGGTGAGACTCTGGAAACGGATCTGTCCGCCTATATTGACCGTCTGAAGTCTCTCTCATCCAAAGAGGTCGAATCACTGTCTGACCGTGTGCTGAAGGCCCACTGCCGGGAGCTAAAGCGAAGAGCTCAGGCTGAAACCGTCCTCGATGACCTCCTCATCGAAGGTTTTGCTCTCATCCGTGAGGCCAGCCGTCGAACCATCGGGCTTTTTCCCTTTGACTCCCAGGTACTGGCCGGTCTGGTGATGCATGAAGGGAAAATCGCAGAACTTCCGACAGGGGAGGGGAAAACTCTTGCCGCTGTTTTTCCGGCCGTCATGAACACGCTGACCGGAAGAGGAGTCCATGTTCTGACATTCAACGATTATCTCGCCCGAAGGGATGCCGAATGGATGGGACCGATTTACCGTTTCTTTGATCTCCGTGTCGGCATCATTCAGGAAGGGATGTCTGTTGAAGAAAAAAAGGCTGCCTACGGAAGCGATATCACCTACGCCACAGCTAAAGAAGCCGGATTCGATTATTTGCGCGACAATATCACCCGGTCCTCATCCCGGCTCATTCACCGTCCATTTCACTTTGCACTTGTCGATGAAGCCGATTCCATTCTTATCGACGAAGCCCGCATTCCCCTCGTCATCGCCGGTGTCCGGGAAGGAGACGGGCAGAACTATTTTCATATGGCCGACCTTGTGCGCTCATTTGAAGAGGGGCGTCACTGCGGCACGGACGACGAAAAACGCAATGTTTTTCTAACCCGAGAAGGCCAGGCCCTGGCTGAAAACGCTCTCGGCTGTGAAAATCTGTACGCCCCCGAAAATCTGGATAATCTGACGGCGCTCAACTGTGCTCTACACGCCCGGTTTCTTCTGAGGAGGGACAAGGACTACATCGTGCGCGGCGGACGAATCGAAATCGTGGATGAATTCACCGGACGGGTCGTCGATAAGCGGCACTGGCCGGACGGTCTTCAGGCCGCGGTTGAAGCCAAAGAGCGGCTGCACTTCAAATCCGAGGGTCGCATTCTCGGCTCCATAACCATTCAGCACTATTTACATCATTACTCCCGGCTTTGCGGAATGACGGCCACAGCCGCTTCAGCTGCCGGCGAATTTCAGAAATTCTATTCCCTTCCGGTCGTTTCAATCCCGCCTAACAAACCCTGCGTTCGACAAGATTACCCTGACATCGTTTTTCGCACGGCAGTCGACAAGCACCGTGCCCTCATCGAGGAGATTCGTGGGGTTCACGTTACGGGACGTCCCGTCCTTGTCGGGACGGCGGATGTCGCGGAGTCGGAAAGCCTGGCGAAAGATCTGAATCGGTCCGGCATTCGAAGCGAGGTTCTCAATGCCAAAAACGATGAACGGGAAGCCGCCATTGTTGCCGAAGCCGGCTCTCCCGGAGCCATAACCATATCCACTAACATGGCCGGCCGGGGAACAGACATTCGGCTCGGGGGAAGCGATCAGAAGGACAAAGATACGGTTCTTTCTCTCGGCGGACTTTATGTCATCGGAACCAACCGGCATGAGAGCCTTCGTATCGACCGGCAGCTCAGGGGTAGGGCCGGACGTCAGGGTGATCCCGGTACCTCCCGGTTTTTTATCAGCCTTGAAGACGATCTGGTTGTCCGTTATGGTCTGAGCGAAGCATTTTCTCCCCTCCTCCGCTTTGAAAAAGAGGAAGGTCCCCTGCAAAGCCCTGTTTTTTTCCGGGAAATCTCACGGGCCCAGCGGATAATCGAAGGACAAAATTTTGAAATAAGAAAAACGCTCTACAACTATTCCTCCCTTATCGAAAAGCAGAGGAGAATCACACAGGACTGGCGTCACGAAGTTTTGACATCATCCTCTCTTTCGGTTTTTCTGAAAGCCCGTTCTCTAGAATTATATGAACGGTTCGTAAAAATGATGCGTTCGGATGCCTTCACCCGGCTTGAGCGGCACATCCTACTTTTTCACATCGATCGCGGCTGGGCGGACCACCTGGAGGCTATTCAGGACTTGAGGGACAGCATTCATCTGGTCAAGGTCGGAGGACAAACCCCCTTTGAGGAATTCCAGAAGCAGGCAACAGATCTGTTCCTCAACCTGCAGGCTGATCTGGAGGAGAACATCCTGAAGATGTTTTGCAGACTGGCCGAACACCAGAACGAAATCAAAAACATCCGGGAGCATCTAAAAGGACCGTCGGGGACATGGACCTATCTCATCAATGACGATCAGTTCGGTTGGGGAATGGACATGCTGCAGCTCAAAAACCTCGGCTTTGCGGCGGGAGCGGCGGCACTCTTTGGTCCGCTTTATATGCTGCTGGCGTTTCTTCACCGGTTCCGAAAAAACCCCGGTTCCCTCAAAGATCGAAACAGCAAGCAAGATGGCTGAAAGGAAATTCTTATCCCTCGTATCATCACCTTATCAATTTTATTATGCACCGCGCCGGATATTTTGCAAATTAGGTAAACTCTGGGTAAAATATAAATCCAGGGAGGTAAAGATGAAAACAAAAATATTTCTTTTAATTCTATTATTGGCCTTCGCCATACAACCAAACATTCTTGGATTAGACTCAGAATCATTCCAGGCAAAAAAAGATCAAAAAGCGCTGCAGCACGAAGTGACAGTAATCCTGAAATTAGTACAAGTTTATGTAACGGATAAAAAGGGAAATCCAATAACAGATTTATCCAAAGCCGACTTTATCCTCTCTGATCAAGGTAAAATTCAGACAATAACTGACTTTGAGAAGCACATCTTAACCAAGCCAAAAAAAAAGATCGAAGAAATGCTTGAGGAGACAAAGCTCCCTCCTTCCCAGAAAATTCCAGCTAGAATGAACCGGAAATTTATCTTTCTTCTGGATATAGACAGAAATGATGCAGCAGGAGTCGGAAATTCGAGGAAAGCCGCTTTACATTTTCTTGATACCCTGGTTCAGCCGGCCGATGAAGTTGGAGTTTTCTCCTATTCCCGTTATTACGGTTTAACCATCCATGAGTATCTTACTTTAGACCACAAAAAAGCCAAGGTAGCAATTAACAGGATTAAAGAAATCCCTGGAATTCGCCCCAGAAGTTCAACCGAAATCACTTTAGCGTCGGAACGGGCAAAAGCTGAAGGAACAATTTTCAAAAGTGAAGAACCAGAAATTCCAAGTTCATTTCCCATAAAGTTCCGTTTTGTTGAAAATCCTGGAGATCCAGATAATATCGAGGCAAGAACAAGTAATTATATTAAATCCATAAAAGAACTTTCTAAAGCTCTGCGTTATATCCCGGGATACAAAAACATCATTCTTTTTTCAGGAGGAATCCCCAGATCTTTGCTGTTTTTGCCCCGCCAAACATCCCGTGAGGCTTATGAAGAGATGGCCCAGGAATTAGCCACATCCAGCAGCCCGGTGTACACAGTCAACACCATAGGGATCAAACGCGACCGATCTCTGGAATTGCTATCCAGGCTCTCTGGTGGAAAATATTTTCATAATGTCGTGAATTACAAACAAATTTCCGAACAAATTCAGAATATAACCAGCAACTACTACGTTTTAGGCTATTATATCAATGAGACATGGGACGGTAAATATCACAAAATAAAGATCAAAGTTAATAGAAAGGGGTGTGAAGTCAATGCACAGCAAGGATATTTTAATCCGAAGAATTTTGCTGAATTCACAGATATTGAAAAGCAACTTCATCTTATCGACCTGGCTCTGGGCGATAATCCCTATTTTCAAGAACCTCTAAACTTCCCCTTAATCGCCCTTTCCTGTCCCCCCCAGAAAAAATCTAACCTGGTTCTGCTTTCTGAAATACAATTGGATAAGATAAAAGAAGCTTTAGGAGGAAAAACAGAGATAGTGACTATAATTATTGATAAAGAGAATGATATTGTCTCTTCAAGAGGGGAAATCAATTTTTCTTTAATTTCTCAGAATACTATCAATCATTATGCGATTTTCTCTCTTTCACCCGGTCAGTATGAATGCCGGGTAATTCTAAGAAACCTTGAGACAGGAAAAGGAGCTGTAGCCTCTTCTTCAGTGGAGATTCCCGGGCCACTTGATTCCGGATTAAGGCTTTATCCACCTCTATTACTTAAGCCCGAAAAAGAACCTTTTTATCTAAAAACAACAAAGGCTAAAAACGCAAGCAAATCTCTCTCTTTGATCGATATATATCCATTACTTCCCCAAGAACATTCACCCCTCGTGGGAGAACTAGACCAGAAAATATCAAAGCTTCTTGCTATTATGCGGTGTTCTGTCGTTGATATTGAAAAACCAGAAATTGACATTTCAGCACATTTGATTCGAAATCTAACCGGAGAAAAAATTCAACTATCCTCTAACCTTCTCTCTACTGAAAGCAAAAAAGATGAAGATACCGATTTACTTCTAATAGAGCTTCAGCTGCCTGAATTAAAGGCCGGGAAATATGTCTTAGAAATTGTAGCTGAAGAATTATCTACCAAATTAAAATCAAAAGTAACCAGAACCTTTAAAGTAAGATAATTCCATAGAGGAGCTGATTCCTTAGAGCTGATTCCGCTTTTTATAACCTTTATTTTGCCATCAGATTTACGGCCAGGTCTACCGCAGTCGAGGCATCAGGGGCATAACCGTCGGCTTTTATATTGTCTGCAAATGCCTGGGTGACAGGCGCCCCTCCGATCATGACCCGGACTTTCTCTTTTTTGCCCGCTTTTACCAGGCCTTCAATGACTGGGCCCATGTTTACCATGGTGGTGGTGAGGAGAGCAGACATACCCACGATATCAGCATTTTCTTTTTCGGCCTGTTCAACAAATTTTTCTATCTGGACATCAGCCCCGAGATCGATCACTTCAAAACCGGCTCCTTCCAGGAGCATGGCTACGATGTTTTTGCCGATATCATGAAGATCCCCCTGAATGGTGCCGATAACCACTTTTCCCCTGGATTTGATATTGGCCTTGGCCAGCAGAGGCCGGATGATCGCCATTCCGGCTTTCATGGCCTTGGCGGAAACCAGGACTTCGGGAATGAATATTTCATTGTTCTTAAATTTCTCACTGACTATGTTCATCCCGGCGACTAATCCTTGGTTCAAGATCTCTTCGGTCGGGATATTTTGGCCAACAGCCTGTTCTATCAGCTCTGCGACCCCATCAGCATCTCCTGTGTCGATCTTATGTGTTATCATTTCTATAATTTTCATCTTGTCCTCATTTCTAATTTATCCTGCTTTATTTATAAAAACTGCCGATAACCTTACATATTATAAAGTATCCAGTTAGATATTTTCTCCGAACAATTTCCGTCATAACATTATCCTGTGACATTTCTATAATAATTCGATTTTATTATCGGCATTTTTTACCCTTCGGGCGAGCCGATATCACCGCAGTGGCTTCGTCGTGTTCCGTTCGCAGTATATAAATACAGCTTCACAAACCACTCCTCGCAGCTACGGCAATCTCGACCCGCGAATAAAGCAGTCTCTGAATTATTCATAAATACTATTTATAGATTTTAATGAAAAAGAGCAATATTTTTCTTAGATAATTTGCAAAACAAACATTCGTGGGATATTCTTTCTGCTGCAGAAAAAAATGTTCCTCTGCAATCCAGAAACCAATTGGAGGATTCATGCGATCAGGCAATATTCCTGTCTTGAATATTTATGGGGATACGATCCCGGCCGCCTATGAGAGGGCTATCCGGGAGGTGTGGGAAAATGGGGCAGGTATCAGGACAGAGTATGATCGACCTGAGGACCCGCCCAGCCGGGATGCGACTGCTGTCATATGCGTTAACCAGCCTTTTGGCCAACCGAGGTTCCACCGTTCTTTTGCAGATGGGCTGGGAGGACTTGCCGAGTATGTGATGGAAGTGGTTCACGGAGCCCATGATTATTGGGTTAAACCTTTGGAGGAAATTTTAAAAGGGAAGGGAAGCGAGGATACACGCTGGACCTACACCTACCACGAAAGACTGTTCGAATATAGGATCGAGGACGAGGTTATAAATCAGATCGACTATATTATCGATAAGCTTTCGAGGACCGGATATACCCGCCGGGCCCAGGCTATTACATGGAATCCAAAGCTTGACCCACCGACCGACGACCCTCCCTGCCTCCAGAGGATCTGGGGGAGGCTCTCTGAAGACGGGGAAGGCGGATTTGTCTTCAATATGAATACGCATTGGCGGAGCCGGGACCTGTTCAAGGCGTGGTTTGAAAATGTTATTGCACTCACAACTCTGATGAGAAAGATCACAGAGGCCATAGCGGAAAAGTCAGGCAAAAAAGTCAGAGTTGGGCGTTATGTGGATATCAGCGATTCCCTTCACATCTACGGCTCTTATTTCCGGGAGATCGAGGGTGATCCGGAAAAAGGGATTAAAAGCTTTTTCGAGAGGCTGGACAGCCGTACCTTTGAAGAACGCACATGGGATTCGGAATTCGTCAAACCGTATTTTATCGATGATGGGATAGGCAAGGGTCTGGGGCCGATGCTGGAGCGGGAAAAAGAGATGCCGAAGAATGTGAGAGAAGCGATCCAGCAGGAACTGGAAAGCATGAAAAAGGACGATTATACGGTCTGATTTTCTTCGCGGTCCGACCCTATGTCCGCGAATTCTTTATACATGGCAGTTATTCGGTTAAAAGGGATGGACCTCGATAAGTTATTGATTAATCTTGCGCTTGCTTTTTTTTTAAAATATAATTCAGAGACTGCTTTATTCACGAGTCGAGGTTGCCGTAGCTGCGAGGAGTGGTTCGTGAAGCTGTATTAATATACTGCGAACGGAACACGACGAAGCCACTGCGGTAAGATCGGCTTGCCCGGAGGGTAAAAAATGCCGATAATAAAATTGAGATATTACAGAAGTGTCACAGAACAAAGTTATGAAGATAATTATTCAAGGAAATAGTCTAACTGGATGATATATAAGAAGTTATGTTAGGCTATCGGCAGTTTTTATGAA
>CBDVEQ010000080.1:0-11288 GCA_965373045.1 uncultured bacterium
CCAAAGCCCTCAGGATAGCAAGCGCTGGCGATTATGTGCTTATAGACGGGAAAGGACATGAGGATTATCAGATCATCAAAGGAAAGATATTTCATTTCGACGATGCTGAAGTCATAAGAGAACTTCTTGCCGGCGAAGGGAGAATCTGAAAATGACATATCTTTCCCTTCAAAAGGCTGCAGAGATGATGAACGGCCGTATCATCAATGGACAGCCTTCCAGCATTTTTACAGGCTATCAGATGGATTCACGCTTAATCAGTTCTGGGGATCTCTTTTTTGCAGTTATTGCAGACCGAGACGGTCACAAATTCATACCTGATGCGGCAAAGAATGGAGCCCGGGGAGCAGTTGTTTCAAGAAACATTAACCCTTCATGGAAGGATTTCGCAATTATCCAAGTGAAAGACACGGTCAGGGCTCTCCAGGATCTGGCACACAACATAAGAAACCGATTCAAGGGCAAGGTTGCCTGTATCACAGGGAGCATTGGGAAAACAACAACCAAATACTTTACTGCACGACTGCTTTCCCACAGGTATTCGGTCCTGCAGTCAGAAGGCAATTTCAACAACCACCTGGGCCTTCCTCTGACACTGCTCCGTTTGTCCCCGGAACATGATATAGCTCTGCTAGAAATGGCCATGAGCGCCCATGGTGAGATCACGGATTTGACTCTGGTCGCAGACCCGGATATTGCTGTCATCACCAACATTCATCCGGTCCATCTTGAATTCTTTAACAGCATTGACGATATCGCCCTTGCAAAAAAGGAGATCCTGGACACAATGGATCCTGGAGGAACGGCTGTTCTGAACGCCGACGACCCCCTCGTTCAGAAGATCTCTCAGGATTGGAAGGGACAAAGCATCCGTTTCGGCCTATCCACGAACTGCGATATTTCTGCTGAAAACATAAAAAAAGACAGCCGGTCCGGCATAAGATGTCGTTTCCGATATCTGGACAAGAATAAAGACATCCTCTTGCCCTTTATTTATGACAGCTATCTTTATAATTTTCTTGCTGCGGCTGCTGTGGCCTTTTCTCTTGATATCCGACTCGAAGATATCGTTGAGGCCGTCAGATTTTTAGAGCCCCTTCCAGGCCGCGGGCGTCTCTTCCATCTGAAAAACGGCATCAGATTGATCGATGACAGCTACAACTCAAGCCCTGCTGCGCTGGAATCAGCACTGAGGTCTCTTTCCACGCAGAATAAAGCCCGAAAGGTCGCCATTCTCGGAGATATGCTGGAGCTTGGCCCGGATGAGAAGGATTTTCATTTTGCGGCCGGCACGCAGGTTCAGGAGACGGGATGGGACGTCCTGGTAACAGTGGGTCCCCTCGGTCAATATATAAAAGACGGAGCCATAAAGTCCGGGATAGGAGAGGAGCAGATTTTCTCTTTCAAGACATCGGATGAAGCCTGTTCTCATATCAAAGATCTCCTCAGAAAGGGAGACCTGGTGCTGGTTAAAGGATCCCGCAGTATTCGGACTGAAAAAATTGTCAAATCCATAAAAAAGGACGTGTTTTAAGGTGTTATATTATCTTCTTGTTCCTCTGAAAGAGCACTGGATCTTTTTCAATGTATTCCGGTATATCACGGTCCGCACTGCCCTTTCCGGTATTACAGCCCTCATCATCTGTCTCTTTCTGGGCCCTGTTCTGATCAAATTTCTGAAAAAGAAACAGATTGGTGAAGAGATCCGTGCTGAAGGACCAAAGTCGCACTTTAATAAAAAAGGGACCCCCTCAATGGGAGGGATCCTCATCATTATATCAACTCTGATCCCTGTACTTCTATGGGCTGATCTTGGCAACTCCTATGTCCGCATAGTTATGTTTGCAATGGTGTCTTTTGGGCTTATCGGTTTTCTGGATGATTATCTGAAGATCATCAAGAAAAAACGTTCAGGCCTCCCTGTGTTTCGTAAATTCTTCTACCAGATAGCTCTTTCAGCCATTATCGGATTATTTTTTATCTGGCTGGGAACAAACGGAGAATTCAATCTCCATCTCATCATGCCCTTTTTCAAGAAATGGACCCCCTATATGGGATGGATCTATCTTCCATGGGTCATATTAATCCTGGTTGGCTCATCTAACGCTGTCAATCTGGCAGATGGACTTGACGGTCTTGCCACCGGCCTGACCTTGATCAGCGTCACGGCATTCACAGCTCTCACATACATAGCAGGCCACGCTCTGTGGTCAGACTATCTGAATATCGCCAGGGTCCCTCAGGCCGCGGAACTTACTGTATTTGCTGGAGCTATGGCCGGAGCCTGTCTCGGCTTTCTCTGGTTTAACAGCCACCCTGCCCAGATCTTCATGGGAGATGTAGGAGCGCTTTCGCTTGGCGGAACCATAGGTGTGATCGCCTTGCTCATAAAAATGGAATTTCTCCTGTTCATGGTATCAGGCGTTTTTGTGATCGAAGCCCTGTCAGTCATGCTCCAAGTCGGATATTTCAAGATAACAGGAGGAAAAAGGATATTTAAAATGGCCCCTCTGCACCACCACTTTGAACTTATGGGTTGGCCGGAGGAAAAAATAGTGGTGCGTTTCTGGATAACAGGCATAATCTTCGCCCTGTTCAGTTTAACAACTCTGAAACTGAGGTAATATGAAACTCAAAGGGAAAAAAGCGCTCGTCGTCGGACTGGGAAAAACAGGAGAAGCAGTCTGTGATTTCCTGCTTGACGCCGGTGCATCCCTCCTGATCTCAGAAAAAAGAGGGATCGAAGAATTGGGCCCGGTTTTTGAGAGATGGAATAAAAAAGTGGATTACCTGGAAACAGGAGGACATACAGAGGACCTCTTCCTCCAACCCGACCTCATTATCAGCAGTCCTGGAATTCCGCCTTTATCCTTATTTCAAACCGCCCGGAAACACGGGATCCCGGTTCTGTCCGAGATCGAACTGGCCTTCCGGTTTCTTAAGGGGAGGATCATTGGAATCACGGGTTCGAACGGAAAATCCACCACATCCAGTCTGATCCACAAAATCCTGAGAAAAGGTGGACTCCAGGCCTACCTGGCAGGAAACATCGGGACCCCTTTGATCCAATTTGTCGCAGACAGCCAGGACAAAGACATCTATGTAACCGAGCTTTCTAGCTTTCAACTCGATAACATACAGTATTTCCAGGCGTTTATCTCTGTTTTTCTCAATATGACACCGGACCATATTGATTGGCATATCAATTTTATAAATTACTACAATGCTAAAAAAAATCTCATTTCTAACCAGAAGGAAGGCGATCTGGCCATCCTGAACCGGGATGACCCATATGTCTGGGCCTCCGGCAAGGAGACAAAAGCGACTGTTTACGCTTTCAGCAGAAAACAGGAAGTCTTTCCCGGAATTTACCTAAAAGACGGTTGGATCACATTATCGAATGGAGAGGAAGAACATTTGATGAGACCATCTGAAATTCCGCTCCTAGGAGAACATAACACAGACAATGTTTTAGCTTCGGCTCTGGTCGGATCTCTTCTTGGACTTCCCCTCTCTCAGATCAGAGAATCCATCCTCTCTTTCCAGGGCCTGGAACACCGTTTAGAGCGGGTATTATCTTTGAATGGGATTGAATTTTATAATGACTCCAAGGCAACCAATGTTAATGCTTCACTGAAAGCGATACAAAGTTTTAATAATAAAATTGTCTTGATTCTTGGCGGAAAAGACAAGGAAGGAGATTTTACTAAACTCAATGAGTCTATTCAGAAACGGGTAAAATCCATTGTTCTCCTTGGTGAAGCTAAGGACAAAATCCGGAAGGCCTTAAATGGAACCGTCCCGATGACAGAAGCGGCATCCATGGCCGAAGCAGTCGATCTGGCGTTTTCCTTGGCGGAAAAGGGAGAAACCATACTCCTCGCCCCGGCATGTACAAGCTGGGATATGTATGACAATTTTGAACAACGGGGGAAGGATTTTAAAGTTTGCGCTTTAGCTCTTCAAAAGAAGAATGAGGCAAAGCATGTATAGAGACACCGAATTCTTCAAACCATTTGGTTTTGACAGGGCGACATTTTTCATAACGCTCATCATTGTATCCATCGGAATCATCATGGTCTTCAGCTCATCCGGAATAATTTCGAGCGAAAAATTCGGCCACCCATTCCATTATTTGCTTCATCAGCTTATAGGAGCAGGTCTGGGACTATCCCTCATTCTTATATTGATGCAGATCAATATTCCTTTTTACCAAACCCGATTTTTTATTTTTGGTCTTCTCTTCCTGACCCTTGGACTTCTGGTTCTTTGTCTTGTTCTGCCCTCCACTGGAGCGACCGACCGCTGGATACATATACTCAATTTCCGAATTCAACCTTCAGAACTGGCAAAAATCAGCATGATCCTGTTTTTAGCCTTTTTCCTCGAACGGAAAAAAGAAAAGGTGAATCATCCGATCAATCTTGTTATCCCGTTTTCCGTTATATTTCTGATCAGCTTTCTGGTTTTGATGGAACCTGACTACAGCACAGCCATAGTGATCGTTATTATCAGCGCTATAATGCTGTACCTGGGGGGTGTGAAAATTAAATATTTCTTCTTCCCGGGACTGTTTGCCATAGGACTTTTTGCTCTTTACCTGCTAAAGGCTCCCTACCGATGGAACAGGATCATCGCCATCCTCTCCCCGGAAAAAGATCCTTTGGGCCTGGGATTCCAGGTCATCCAATCCAAGTTAGCCGTGGGATCAGGCGGTATCCTGAGCCTGGGAATCGGAGAAAGCATCCAGAAGCTTTTTTTCCTCCCTTCTGCCCATACGGATTACATTTACGCCATTATAGGTGAGGAACTGGGATTTGTAGGAACCATGGCAGTTCTTATCCTGTTCACATTGTTGTTTTGGAGGGGTCTTCTGATCGCTAAAAAGGCTCCGACTCCTTTCAGCCAGCTGGCCGCAGCAGGCATATCCATGGCAATTTTTTTCCAGGCTCTTTTGAATATCAGTGTAGTCCTCGGCCTTGTTCCTCCCACAGGACTAACCCTTCCGATGATCAGTTATGGACGATCTTCTCTGATGGTGACTCTGTTCAGTCTCGGACTTCTGCTGCATATTTCACAGAGAAGAATAAACAGGTGGGAAAAACATTGAGTAAACAGAGAGTCATTATCAGCGGAGGCGGCACAGCCGGTCATATCCATCCAGCTCTGGCAGTAGGCAGGAAATTGAAGGAAAAAAACAGTGACATCCAAATTACTTTTGTAGGGAGCACCCGCAAACTGGAAAAATCCATCATGAACCATTATCAGGCTGACTTTATCCCCCTGAATATCGAGGGCCTGAAGGGAAAAGGAATCAAGATCGCCAAATCCCTGTTTATCCTTCCTCCGGCCTTTCTGAAATCCATGTTCATCCTTTTGAAGTTGAAACCCTCCCTGTCCATCGGTGTAGGAGGCTACAGTTCCGGACCGATCCTTATCATTTCAGCATGGATGGGTATTCCAACTCTGATCCTGGAGCAAAACATTATTCCCGGATTCACCAACCGCATGCTTATTCCCTGGGTCAAGAAGGCAGTGGTCTCATTTGAAAGCTCACTGCCTTATTTCCGGAAAAAGGGAATTTACATCGGCAATCCCGTCAATGACGAATTTTACTCTCTTTCCTCTAAACAAAGGACAAATCGGCTAACTCTTCTGATCTTCGGCGGAAGCCAGGGATCCCGTTTCTTGAATGACGGGATGATTAATTCATTACCTACACTGAAACAAAGATCCGAAAACCTCAGCATTTACCACCAGACCGGCGAAGATGACTTAGAGCGGGTGAAACAGGCTTATATAGAGCATGGAATCCGGAATGTAATGGTCAAATCTTTCTTTTTTAATATGGCCGACTATTTTCAAAAGGCTGATCTTATCATAAGCAGAGCTGGAGCCACAACTGTCGCTGAACTGATCGCAAGCCGTAAGGCTTCACTGCTCATACCATTCTCAGGTGCTGCTGATAACCATCAGCTTCACAACGCCAAAGAACTGGAAAATATCCAAGGGGCGGAGATCATTACAGAACAGGAGTTTACACCTGAACTGTTTTCAGGAAAGATCATCCGCCTTATGGAAAACAAGACAAGGCTCAACCAAATGGAAAAAAATTTAAATATTCTGAGAAAAACAGGAGCAGCAGAAAAAATATCCGACCTCTGCTTTGAGCTCATGCAAAAAAAAACATGGAATGATTGACATGATCAAACAAGTCAATAAAAGATTGAAACACATTCACATGGTCGGAATCGGCGGAACCGGAATGAACGGGATCGCCGAAGTTTTGGTGAACCTTGGATATCGAGTTTCCGGATCGGATATCAACGCTAATCAGGCCACAAAACGGCTCGCCGGCCTGGGATCGCAGATATACATCGGCCACAGGAAAGATCAGGTGGAAGGAGCGGATGTGGTTGTCACCTCCTCTGCTGTTGGAAACAACAATGTAGAAGTGATAGAAGCAAGACGAAAAAAGATTCCTGTTATTCCCAGAGCGGAAATGCTTGCCGAACTGATGCGCATGAAATACGGCATTGCTGTAGCAGGTTCTCACGGAAAAACCTCTACCACATCCATGATCGCATCTGTCCTCGAAACAGCAGGATTTGACCCGACCATTATTGTAGGCGGCCGACTGAATATTGTTGGCGCCCATGGAAAATTGGGTAAAGGAGATTATATTGTGGCGGAAGCCGACGAAAGCGACCGTTCCTTTCTTTATCTCTCGCCCTTTATAGCAGTACTGACCAATCTCGATGAGGAACATCTTGACCAGTATAAAACGGTTGATGAGATCAAAAAGACTTTTGTGAATTTTGCTAATAAAGTCCCCTTTTTCTGCCCTATCGTGCTTTGCCTGGATGACTCCAATCTCCAGAGCATGATTCCCCAATTCGACCGTCAGATCATCACTTACGGATTTTCTACCCAGGCCGACATACATTCCTGTAATCCAGAATTCAACAAATTTTCCAGCACATCAACCATCTTTTGGAAAGGAAAAAAGCTGGGAAAACTGAATCTCAGTGTTCCCGGGCTGCATAGCATTCAGAATGCTATGGCTGCGATCGCAGTCGGTTTAGACCTGGACATTCCAGCATCTGTTATTTTAAAAGCTCTTGAAGTTTACGATGGTATCGGACGACGGTTCGAGTTAAAGAAGACAATAAATGACATCATGATCATTGAGGATTATGCGCATCATCCGACTGAGATCAGAACCACACTGGATGCGGCAAAACGGGGGTGGTCGAGGAGAACTCTGGTTGTTTTTCAGCCCCACCGTTACTCACGTCTATCCCTGCTGATGACAGAATTCGGAACGGCATTCAATCAAGCCGATGTTTTAATTGTAAGCGAAGTCTATCCGGCAGGCGAAAATCCCAGGCCGGGAATAAGAGGAGATGCATTATGCAATGAGATCAGACTGCACGGTCATAAAAATGTCATCTATGAACCGGACTTGCACAAAATAGCAGACTGTGTAGTTGATATATCCCTGCCTGAAGATATTATTTTAGTTCTCGGAGCGGGGAATATCAGCAAAGTCATTCCTGAGATCATTCAAAAATTGAGAGGAAATTGAGCCCTATGGCTGTCAAAATGAATTCGGCTGTCCACTTTACTAAAACTGGATTTCCTGCTGAAATGATGCGTTACAGGCGCAAAAAAAGCAAAATGAAGACAAAAAAACTGCAACGGAAACGGAAGATCAAGGCAGGACATATTCTGTTCATGTTCATTCTTATAGGGATCCTATTTTTCATCGTTCAACAGACATATCTTTTTCTTATTACCTGGAATGGCCTGACTATACATACAATACGGGTCGAGTGCAGTGAAACCATGGTCCGGGAAAAAGTTTTTCAATTACTCAATCGGACAAATCTTAGCAATTTCTTTCTGCTGAACGTCAAAGACCTTCAGAAAATACTTAAAGAACATCCTTTGATCGAAGATGCCCGTATCCGTAAATCATTCCCGGCAACACTTCATGTGGAAATCATGGAAAGGACGCCTGTAGCCTATATTCAAATGGAAAAGATCTACCTGATCGACAGAAAAGGAATCCGAATCAGGCAGGCTGCCTTAAACAAAAACAGAACCCTTCCTCTTTTAATTGATGCTGACCTCTTCCATCATGACTACGATGAAAAACTAAAAACCGCATGGGCGTGCATGGATGGTATTACAGAAGAACTCAAAGAACAAATTTCTATGCTTGATCTCAGCCGGGAAGACAAAATTATCGTTCAATTGAAAGATTCCATGACAAAATATTTTCTTGATCACAACCATTTTACAGAGAAAATGCTTTACTTACAGGATATCAAGGCCGGTTTGTCACAATACGGCCCCATCGAATATGTCGATCTTCGATTTCAGGACAGGATCTATCTAAAAACTCAATCTGGGACAAGTGGAAGCACTCTTCCCAAATCCTTGAAAGGGGTAGAATAATGCCCAAAAACGGATATATAGTAGGGCTCGATATCGGATCAAAAAAAGTGGCGGCAATAATAAGCGAAGTCACGGAAGATAATAAGATCGAGATCATCGGTATCGGGACTTCGGTTTCACGTGGACTTAGGAAGGGCGTGGTCGTTAACCTTGAGGCAACAGTCGATGCTGTAAGGAAGGCCCAGGAAGAAGCAGAACTTATGGCAGGAGTCGAGATTGATTCCGCCTTTGTCGGCATCTCCGGCGCCCATATCAAGAGTTTTAACAGCCGGGGTGTCATCGCGGTTTCCGGAAAAAACAGGAAGGTCAGCCGTGAAGACATACGTCGTGTTATCGAGCAATCCAAGGCAGTTTCCATTCCTCCCGACCGCGAGATAATCCACATCATCCCCCAGGAATTTATCGTGGATGACCAGGACGGCATCGAAGATCCCCTGGGAATGAACGGGATCAAACTGGAGGTCAATGTGCACATTGTGACTGGAGCCATCTGTTCGGTCCAGAACCTGAGGACATGCATCACCAGAGCAGGTATAGAGATCAATCAGATCATTCTCAACCAGAGGGCCACAAGCAAGGCTATTCTTACACCGGATGAAATGGAACTCGGAGTTGGGTTGATCGATATCGGCGGAGGAACAACCGAGGTTGCCATATTTGAGCGCATGAGCCTCTGGTACACATCGATTATCCCGCTGGGTGGAGACAACTTCACTAATGATATTGCCGTCGGACTGCGAACCCCCATTCCTGATGCAGAAAAAATCAAAAAGAAATACGGGTGCGCCACAGGCCCCATGACGGATGAACAGGAAACCATCGAGGTTCCATTCGTAGGTGGAGGGAAAAAAGCACGCATCCTGAACAAGCATTTGCTGGCAGATATCATCCACCCGCGAGCAGAAGAGATCTTTCAGCTTGTGGATAACGACATCCATAGAATGGGATATGAAAAATCCCTCAATTCCGGCATCGTACTGACCGGAGGCACTGCCATGCTCGACGGGCTGGAAGGAGTGGCAGAAGAAATCTTTGATCTTCCTGTCAGACGGGGCGATCCCGGCGGTGTCGGAGGCCTGGCCGACAGGGTCAGCACCCCCGACTTTGCCACCACCGTCGGCCTTATACATTACGGGTATGAACACTGGAAAGAAAAAGGTGGCCCCCCCAAATACAGGGAAGGTTTTTGGAATAAATTTAAAAATTGGGTAAAAGAGGCATAGGAGGACAAAATGACCAATGTCATGAGAAACAATTTAAAGTTTCATCTTGTCGACGAACATTCAGGCGCCCAGATCAAGGTTATTGGTATAGGCGGCGGAGGCGGGAATGCTGTCAACCGAATGATCGAGGCAAGGATCGAAGGTGTTGAGTTTATTGCACTGAACACCGACCTGCAGGCCCTCAATTCCAGCCGGGCCGTCCGGAAGGTCCAGATCGGCAATAATCTGACCAATGGACTGGGCTCTGGCGGCAAGCCGGATATCGGCAAAGAAGCCGCTATGGAAGATACAGAAAAACTACTGGAAATACTGGAAGAAACAGATATGCTTTTTCTTACTGTCGGCCTGGGCGGTGGGACCGGAACCGGAGCAGCTCCCATCATCTCCAATCTTGCAGCAGAAAAAAATATTCTGACCATTGCTATTGTCACACTGCCCTTTGATTTTGAAGGAAAAATCCGCATGAACCAGGCCCTGACAGGCTTGGAAGAGATAAGAGCAGCAGCAGATACCGTCATTACCATTCCCAATGAAAGACTACTGGAAACGATCAGCATGGAAACATCCATCCATGAAGCCTTCAAAATAGCCGACGATGTCCTCCGTCAGGCTGTTCAGGGCATCTCAGACCTCATTCTCAAGGCAGGCTTTATCAATCTTGATTTTGCCGATGTCAAATCCATCATGAAAGATGTCACCTGCATGATGAAAGGTTCCGGAAACGCATTCATGGGAACCGGCATGGCATCCGGTGAAAATAGGGCGGTTGAAGCAGCACATAAAGCTATTTCCAGTCCTCTGCTCATCAACACCACGGTCGAAGGAGCACGAGGTATGCTCATCAACATCACAGGCGGGAAAGACATCACCATGCACGAAGTTTCCAAAGCATCAAAATTCATGCACAGTCTTGCTCACACTGAAGCCAATATCATCTTTGGAATCGTTATGGATGAAAGCGTTAAAGAAATGGTTAAAGTCACGGTCATCGCCACGGGATTTGACGACTCTTCCGGGGAAGCTGTCATTTCCGCTAAAGATATCCATGATCCACGTATACCCCATACAATGGCTCCCCCACCACAGACCAAAACACCCACTCCCCCCTATCTTTTTGAACCAAAAGGCACAAAAAGACAAGAAGGCGTCATGATGGCTAAACCAGAATGGGAAAAACGATGGGAACCTTATGATGCTCCCTCTTTTTTGAGAAACAAAAACAACGCCTACAAGAAAACTCCTAATGAAGTACGCTGACCTGGTTGTCCTGAACTGCAACCAGCTCCTAACCTGTCAGGGGCCGATCCCCAAAAGGAGTAAAGCTCTGAAGGACGTTGGGATCATAAAAAACGGATGTATTGCTTCTTTAAAAGGTACTATTATATTTATCGGGCATTATGAAAATTTTCAAAAGGAATTCTCCCTTACAAATGAAGGAGATATTATAGATGCAAAAGGCCTGACTGTCCTCCCAGGTTTCGTGGATCCCCATACCCATCTGCCCTTTGCCGGCGGGCGTGAAGAGGAATTTTCCCTCCGCCTCCAGGGATATTCTTATCAGCAGCTTGCCGAAAAAGGTATGGGGATCCAAACTTCAGTCAA
>CBDVEQ010000081.1:0-11159 GCA_965373045.1 uncultured bacterium
GATCTGATAATCCTCATGTCCTTTCCCGGCTATAAGCACATAATCGCCAGCGCTTGCTATCCTGAGGGCTTTGGTAATAGCCTTCCTTCTATCAGGAATGATCTCATATTTCTTCAGGCCGGTTGTTTTTATGCCTGCTTCGATGTCATCGATAATGGCTTGAGGGTCCTCGCTCCGCGGATTGTCCGAAGTGATGATGGTCCAATCGGCAAGCCGGCCGGCGGCTTTACCCATCCTTGCCCTTTTGGATTTATCTCTGTCTCCTCCGGCTCCAAAAACTACAATAGTTTTATTTGAATTGAGTTCATTCGCTGTTTCCAGCAGATTTTTCAATGCATCATCGCTGTGGGCATAATCCACAAAAATTTCAATGCCTTTATCATTCTGGATCTTCTGAAATCTTCCACGAACGCCTTTTAAGGATCTGATACCCTCCTTGATTTTGGGGATGGGGATGTTCAGAAATAGCGCCGGGGCCACTGCGGCCAGGATATTGTAGACATTGGGTTTTCCCAGCAGGGAGGAGGAGACGGACATGCGTCCTGCCGGGAATTTAATCTGAATATCGAGCCCATCCTTCCTGAGTGTAAATTTTTTGGCATGAACAGTGGCAGATTCCTTGAGTCCAAATGAGATAATTCCACCGGAGATCTGCGATTTCAACTTTTCGCCCCATGAGTCATCCGTATTGATGACTGCCATCCGGTTCTTCGGGCCGATTATAAAGAGTTTTTTCTTGGCACCAAAATAGTTCTCCATGGATTTGTGATAATCCAGGTGTTCTCCGCTGAGATTGGTGAAAATCGCTAAGTCAAATCCAATCCCGGTAACGCGTTTGAGTTCCAGAGAGTGAGAGGAGACTTCGATCAAACAGTGTGTTCCCCCGTTATCCAAAATTTCACGCATCATCCTCTGAAGGTCAGGGGATTCAGGGGTTGTGCGTTTGGCAGCCCTGTTGAATCCTGGTCCCCGGTAAGAGATTGTTCCGATGACACCGGGTTTGAAACCTGCCTGAACCAAAATAGATTCCAGGATGTAGGTTACAGTAGTCTTTCCTTTTGTTCCTGTGATTCCTATAACTTTGAGTTCTTGTGAGGGATGTCCATATAAATTTGCCGCTGTCAGGGCCATGGCTTTCCGAGCATCTCCAGTCTGAATCCAGGTTTTGGCAAATCCTGCCGGGGGATCTCTTTCTGAGAGGACAGCCGAGGCCCCTCGTGTAAGAGCTTCATCAATATAATCGAATCCGTCTTCTTTCTCTCCTTTGAGAGCTGCAAAAAGAAAATTATTTTGTACTTCTTTGGAGGAATATGTTATGCCTGCGATATCTATATCCAGGGAACCAAAAAAGCAAATTCCAGGAGTATCAACCAGCAGGTGTTTCAGCTTCATTTTGCGGCTCCTTGCGAATGTTGGGCCACGATAAGTTGTTTTTCGGGTTGTATCTCTCTGGGAATACCGTAGTAGCGTAATATATTGGATGCAATGGTCCTGAACACAGGTGCAGCGACCTGTGATCCGTAATATTGTCCTTTTGGGTCATCGATGACAACGATTATCGAAAAAACCGGGCGGTTGTGGGAAACATATCCCACAAATGAAGCTATATGGGCAGTAGACATGTATCTCTTGGTCACTGGGTCCCTCTTCTGTGCGGTTCCGGTCTTCCCGGTGATGGTGTATCCATTGATCCGGGCGGATTTCCCTGTCCCGAACCGCACCACATCCTGGAGAATAGCCTCGATATCGCTTGCCGTCTGTTCGGAAATAACCCTGATAGGCTTTTCCTTTGCGGCAGGTCTTTTATTGAAAGAGATCATGGTCTTTTTAACGATTTTTGGAGGGATATACATGCCGTGATTGGCGATTGTGTTTAAGGCCATCAATATCTGGATCGGAGTGACGGAAATCTCGTACCCGATAGACAGAGAAGCGAGGGATCTTTTGGACCAACGATCAGTCGGCCATAAAAGACCGGGTTCTTCCATGGGAAGGTCTATTCCGGTCCTTTGCCCGAACCGGAATTTTTTGATCATGTCATAAAGATGCTTTTCCCCGATACATTGGCCGATCTGAATCGTTCCTACATTGGAGGAGTGAATTATTACTTCGGGGAAAGTCAAGACATCATAATGGGAATGATCCTTAAAATATTTTCCAGCAATATTGATGGAACCTGCGCTGCAGTCAAATGTGTCATTTTGATCGACTTCATGGAATTCCAGTGCAGCCGATGCAGTAACGATCTTGAACGTCGAACCAGGATCATAGATATAATGAATAGAATTAATTCTGTCTGTCATATCAAAGTCGGACGAATTAAAATTCGGGTCAAATGTCGGATAATTGGCCATTGCGAGAATATCCCCGGTCTGAGGCTGAGAAATGATGACCGTTCCCCATTCAGCGTGTCTTTCTTTCATTGCATTTGAAAGTTCTTTTTCAGCGATGAACTGGATCGTTTCATCAATGGTCAGCGTTATGTCGTGGCCGTCCACAGGTTCCTTTGTGATCTCAAATCGGTATTTCCTTCTTTTGGCATCAAAAAAATTGATCTGTTTTCCCGCTTCTCCGGCCAGGATGGATTGGAAATAAAGTTCGATCCCGGTCTGTCCTGCATCATCGAGACTGACCCGTCCGAGGAGGTGGGCTGCCAGCTTTCCCTGGGGATAGAACCGTTTCTTCTCCTCCTGCATGTGTACTCCGGCAATATCCAATTCTTTAACTTTTTCAGCCGGTCCGTCCTCAATCTTTCTCATGATCCAGATGAAATTATCATTCTTCTGAATGCGTTTTTTTATTATTTGAATGTCTTTATCGGAGAGTCCTAGGATGTTTTTGAGCCGGCTTATCTTGTTGATCTGGTGGCTGACGGAATCGTTTTCGAAGGGGTGGTAAAATACGGACTTTCGTGGAATGCTCCGGGCAAGAATGCTTGCTTTCCGGCCATAGATCGTTCCCCTATTGGGTCGGATATCGATAATTTGCTGGTTTTGAGCCAGGATTTTTTTCTGGGCGTCGGTTCTTTGTATGATCTGCATCTGTACCAGACGAAATGTGAGGCCCCCGAGCCAGAGGAAAAGAAATACACTCAATAGAATCGTTCTTCTTTGGATTTTCTTCTGGTATGGCTTAGTCATGGCCTCTTTTTCCAGGGAGCGGTTTGCAGATCGTCATAGATTATCTGATTCTTCCGGGGAGGGGAAAGCTTCAATTGCTCCTTAGCGATCTTTTCCACTTTTTCAAGAGCCAGGTAGCTGGCTTTGATGGTTTCCAGTTTGTTGATATCTTTTTGCAGGGTGTGGATCTGGTATTCCAATTCTCGCACTTTATAACCGAGCCGTATAGATTCGGTCTGATGCCATATGTAAAATGAAAGAGAAAATATAACAATGACAGCCACGGAAATGCCCAGTGTAATCTGTTTTTTACTGAACTTTTTTTGAATCAATGCAAAACCTCAGCTGCCCTTAGTTTTGCCGACCTTGCTCTGAAATTCGAAACGACCTCTTCCCTGGATGCGACAACCGGTTTTTTTGTTAGAACCTTTAAATAGGGCGGATAGTTCTCTGAGGATGCCATTCGGACAAATGCCTTCTTGATAATCCTATCCTCCAGGGAATGAAAGGAGATGACCACGATCCTTGATCCTTCATGAAGTTTGTGTAGGATCTTTTCCAGAAAGTCATCCAGGCCCTTGAGTTCCTGATTGACTTCGATGCGCAGTGCAAGAAAGAGTTTGGCCGCAGGATGAATCTTCCCTTTCTGGGGTCTCCACCGGCAGACTTCTTCAACGATCCTCCTGAGCTGGGTTGTTGTCTCGATCTTATTGATTTTCCTTCTTGAGGCGATTTCCCGGGCCAATTTTCTGGCCTGTCTGATTTCCCCGTATTCAAAAAAGATCTTATTGAGCTGATTTTCTGAGCTTTTATTGATGATTTTTAATGCTGAATATTTATTCCTGAGGTCCATTCGCATATCAAGAGGGCCGTCCTGATTGTAGCTGAATCCTCTTTCCGGGGAGTCAAGCTGAAAGGAGGAGATGCCTAGGTCTATCAGGACGCCGCGGATCTTCTGGAAATCCAGGTTAAGGTCAGGGAGGTAACGGAAATCGGAATGATAAAGCGTAACTCTTTCCCTGAACGGATCCAGGTTTTCTCGGGCTTCCATCAGTGAGATCTCGTCTATATCCAGTCCGATCAGGGACGATTTTGGATGTTTTGTTAAGATTTCTTTGGCATGCCCTCCTAATCCCAGCGTGCAATCAACAAAGACTCCTTCACCGTCACTATCGAGGTAGTCCAGAACCTCGTTGAGGAGCACCGGGATATGACATTTTCCTTCCATTCATTATTCCTTGGGAGTGAGTTCGGATAGGCGTTCAAAATCGTTGTCTGACAGGGGATTGTTCTCCAACATCTGGTCGAGAAGTTCTTTATTCCAGATCTCGATATGATTATGCAGGCCGACAAGCTCCACCTCCCCATCCAGCCTGGCTATATCTCTCAGCTCTTGATTAATTAGAATTCTTCCTTTAGAATCTATTTCCTGATGGCTTCCTTTTCGATTGACATGAAGTTTAAATTTTCTCAGTTCCGGTTTAAGCTGCAAAAGTCCTTGGGTAGAAAAACCGGTCAATTGTTCCCAAACGGGCCAGGGATAGATTTGGATGGATTCGTTTGTCAGAGAAGTGATAAAGACCTCTTTACCATAACGATCTTCAATCGCAGAGCGGAATTTTTCCGGAATTTTAAGTCTTCCGCTACTGTCAAATCGTGCTTTGTGACTTCCTGATAACATTTTATCCCAAATAGTCCCAATTTTTCCCGTTTTCAATATATATACATAAAAATCGCTTGTCAAGAAAAATCCTATTTATTTTTTTTGTTTTCTAGGGTTTTGGAAAGATTGTATATTGACATTTTGTGAGTGGAATCATTACAATCTGGGCATCCCAAATACTTAAAAGTTGAAACGAATGTCAAAGTACAGAAACCCTTTCCCCACTGCAGATATCATCATCGAAGTAAAACGTGATGACGGACAGGATGGCATCATTCTTATCCAACGAAAAAATCCTCCCTACGGATGGGCCATACCAGGCGGTTTTGTGGATTATGGCGAGTCCCTGGAAAATGCAGCCATCCGGGAAGCCAAAGAAGAGACAGATCTGGATATAACATTGAAATATCAGCTTCATACATATTCAGATCCAAGCCGGGATCCCCGGAACCACACCATCACTACAGTCTATGTGGCTTCGGCTAAAGGGCAGCCAAAAGCCCGGGATGATGCCAGAGATGTCGGTATCTTTACCGAGGCTGAGATCAATTTTCCCCTGGCATTTGATCATGCCCAGATCCTGTTCGATTATTTCAGCCGAAAGAAACACGGAAAAACATGCCATGAGTGAAAGCAAGAACAGCAAGAATCATCACAATGAGGATATGGACCTGAAAGAAGTTTTAAAAACACAGGGTTCTATTGAAGCAGAGGTCGTAAAAAGTTATCTGGAGAGCAACGGAATATCTGTTTTTTTAAAAGGGCTGGTTGTTCAATCTGTCCATGCTTTTACTGCAGACGGTTTGGGGAGGATCAAGGTTTTTGTCCCGGCCAAGGATTATGAGATTGCCAAAAAACTTTTAGAAAAGCGCTGAACCGGCCTCTCCGGATAACAGGAAAAAGAGACACTTGCCCAATAAAGATGACAACATATCAATTCCAGGCTTTATTTTTTCCCTGAGACCTATTGGCATAAAGATTGCATCTGAGTATAATAGAAAAAAGAACAAAGGAGTCTAACAATGAAAAAAGCAGGATGGATATTGATTCTTTGTTTAATATTCTTGGCAACCAGCTGTATGACCATCAATCCTCAGCTCACAGAAAAGAGGGTCAAGATCCATTATTCCAGAGACTATGATGAGGCGGATTATGGTTATTATGACCATTACTCTTATTCATCGATGTATTACAATCCCTACTACAGTTTTTATCCGTCATACTGGATGGGAATGAGTTGGTGGTGGAATCCGTTTTATTATTATGGTCTTTATGATTATATGTACTGGTATTATCCAATGTCCTACTGGGGATATGGGGGCTGGGGATATGGATCCTATTACAGCCCGCGCACCGGACGGCCGATTGTAACCAAAAAAGCCCTGCAGCAGCCGAAGACCCGGAGGATTCCCACTGGTATTACAAAGAGAAGAACCACCCGTTCAAGTTCTTCCGGCAGTTCCCGGGGAACGGTTTCCAAAAGATCCGGGACATCGCGGTCGAAAGGTACCGTCTCCCGGGGCGGATCTTCCCGCTCGAGTTCTTCCGGCAGGTCCAGTTCCGGCAGGTCCAGTTCCGGCTCTAGTTCCCGAAAAAAGAAATAATAAATCTTGTTGCTTACTATCCGGAATTTCATTTGAGGGCTTAGTCGCTACTGGCAAGGACAGATTCCTCGCTTCTGAATCCCAGTGATGTATGATAGAAAAAACTTCTTGCCAGGATCAGCGGTCCGTCAAAACATAATCTAAAATATTCTGCTTTGTTCTGAAAATCGGCAATAAGTTCCTTGTTTAGAGGTTGGACCGGTTTAAATCTGTAAGAGAGGGGGTTAATGAATCTGCCGTTTTTCTTGATCCGGTAGTCCAGATGCGGGCCTGTGGATTCGCCTGAATTTCCCACATATCCGATGACCTGTCCCTGTCTGACCTTTTCGTTTGTTTTGACAGCATACTGGCTGAGATGGAGGTACATGGATTCATAGCGGTTTTTGTGCCGGATCTTAATCATGCGGCCTGCAGCGCCGTTCCTGCCTGTAAAAATCACAGTTCCGCCGGCTGTGGCCTGGACAGGTGTTCCCACCCGTGCTGCATAATCCACGCCCATGTGAGGGCGGAAGACTTTGCGGATAGGATGGTACCGGCTGTAGCTGAATCGCGATGTGATCCGCGCAAAACTGATGGGCGATTTTAAAAACTCCCGTTTGAGAGAATTTCCATCGAATCGAAAATAATCCCATTTTTGTGTGCCCGGATAGGTATAGCGGAAGGCTTGAAACAGTTTTCCCTGGTTCATGAATTCCGCTGCAAGGATGTGGCCGTAGCCCTTGAATTCCTGGTTAAGAAATTTTTTTTCAAACAGGATCTTAAAGGTATCCCCTTTCCTCAGGTCAGTGTGAAAGTCGATATCCCATGCAAAGATCTCGGAAAGTTTCATGGCCAGCAGCTGTTTTTCGCCGGTTTTCTGTACAGCGCTGATGGGATTGTCTTCGATGATCCCCCAGATAAGCCCTGTTCTGAGTTCAACGGTTAATTTGATGATCTCTGCTACATAGAGATCGACTTTTCTTTCAATGCGCACAAAACTTTCCACATCGATGTCATATTCCAGACGTACAACCCGGCCCTCCGTTGCAGTGTACACTCTGAATTCATGCCCAGCCTTGATCCTGGCCAGGTCATAGACCGGCTTGACGTCCTGGCGGAGTTTGTAAATCTCTGCAGGCGAGAAATCAAAGGGGGAGAGAAGATCTGTGAGAGTGGTTCCTCTTTCAATATGAAGGGTGTATTTCTGGTACTCAGGTTCCACCGGAATAACAGGTTTGTCAGAAACAAGTTGTTCAGAAACGGAATCACTACGATCCTTGGTGAGAAAACTCAGGTTGAAAAATATAATCAGCATTACGGCAATCAAAATGGTTATAAAAAGCAGGCCGTATGAGTCTTTTCTGTCTCTGATTTTAATGTGAACCTTCATATTTGATGTTCTGTCTTGGAAACTTGAAAGATAAACGATATTATCCATTTAGTCAACATCCTGGAAGATTCATAAAAAATGGCCGATAACCTGAAAAAAAGGGTTCGAGGATTCTAGGGGTCAAGGATTCGAGTGAAAGAATAAGAGGCCAAGGACCAAAGGCCAATACAAAAGAGGCCCAAAGCCCAAAGCAGCTTAGCCCAAGGTCATTTAATTTACGTCATTCCCGTGCAAACGGGAATCCAGCTCTTTGAGTTCTTCTTGCTTTTCTCGCGTTTCTCGCTGGCGAGTTTGCGAGCCAAACACAACGAACCCAATAAACTCAACAAACTATTCTTGAATTCAACGACTTCGATAGACTTCTATGGACCTCAATAGACTTCAATTGGCTGTTTTTCCTTGGCCTCTCCTCGAACCCTTTTTTCAACATGTCGACACTTTTCATGAATAATCCAGACTTAACAATTTGGGGGGGATTGATGTATATAATAGTGAGGAATGATTGAAGAGCCGGTATTGGATAGAGCCCTTGCAGGGGATGAAGATGCTTTTAACCATCTTTTGCGTCCTCATCGCAATCTGATCCTGAATCTGGCTTTTCGTTTGACAGGAAACATGGAAGATGCAAAAGAGATCAGCCAGGAAACGATCTTTCGAATATTTAAGTACCTGCGGACTTTTAAGAGAAGCAGAAGCTTTAAAAACTGGGTTTGCAGGATAGTGATCAACACAACAAATGATTTTTGGAAGAACAGTCAAAGGTTTAATGACATTATGGATCAACAAAAAAAGGGAGTGGATATATTTCGGTCAAATACCCCTGAAAAAGAATATTTGAATATGGAAATTCAGCAGAAGATCCAGATCTGTCTTTGTGCTTTATCTCCAAAGGAAAAGTCAGTTTTTTTGCTGCGGGATTCTGAAGGATTTTCCATAAAGGAGACTGCTGATGTTCTGGGATATTCAAATGCCAGCGTGAGGACACACTTATGCCGGGCGCGTAAAAAGATCCGTATTCAACTGGAAAAAATCTATCCGCCCAAACGGCCAAGAGAGGTCACATGAACTGCAGTACGATAAAAAAATGGCTTCCACTTTATACAGGATCGGAACTGGGTCAGAAAAAGATCTCTGTCATAAACGCGCATATCCGTGCATGTGAAACATGCCGCAGAGAACTGGCCGCCTATCAATTCTACTTTGAAAAAATGAAGAAGATGTTGTCAACGGATACTGTCAAATGGAAGGAATCTGAATGGAATAAAGCTGTTAAATCAGCCGTATATACGTCTGAGAAAATACAGCCCCATTCACCAGGGCTTGCCCCCTGGCCCTATCGAAAATCCTGGGCATGGGCAGCCATGGCGGCAGCCGCTTTGGTCCTGGCGATCGGAGTATCCAAGCCGTCACTTCTCACACGGCTGACCGGGCTTGCTCCTGAAAACATAGCAAGAATTCGAAGCCGCCCCTTATGGGAAGGAAAAAAGCAGCCTGTTCAGGATATCTTATCAATGACAATGGTTTCCCAGGAAACTGGTTTGAAGATCGTCTGGTTTCTCAATAAAAATTTTGATCTGGAGGAAAACAAATGAAAAAAACGGCAATTATTTTTTTTAGTGTATGTTTTTTTATGGGATTAAACGGTTTTGTCTTTTCAGCTTCTTCCGCCGGCCAGCAGATTAAACAGGACCGTCCCCAACTGCGAAAAGAGATCGTCAAGATCAACTATATCAGAGCCAGCCAGGCTATGACGATTCTTCATATTTATATGAGCCGCGACGGACGAATTAGATTTGATGATAAACTGGGATTGCTGACCATCAAGGATACTCCTGAGATCGTGGGCAAGGTCCTTGCTGCATTAAAAAAGATCGATCTCCGGCCTAAAGACCTGCTGTTTACTGTGGATCTGGTCCTCGCGTCCATGAATAAAGAGGAAAATGATCAAGGCTTAAAGTCGGATACTGTAATGAAGGATTTGCGTAAGGTGTTGAGTTATAAATCCTATAAAAAGATCGGCTCTTCTATTGTAAGGGTTCAGGATAACAATCACTCCGAGCACAGGATCGGAGGAGAGGGGATCAACCTCAGATTGGCTATGACCCCACGGTACATCAGAGAGGAAAAGGGTGAGATGTTTCAGCTGAATATCGAGCTTCGCCATGAAGCCGTGGTCTCTGAGGCAGGAGCAGGAAAAGGGACAAAAACCATCCGGCTTTTTGAAACGATCCTGACAATGAAAAGCGGTGAAAGAACGGTTGTAGGTGTGTCCAAATTGAACGGCGGAAACAATGCACTGATACTCATCCTGACAGGCAAAGTGTTAAAATGATTGGAGGGGATTTAAGCTGTGAAAAGCCCCTGTCAAAAAATCATTTCTTATGCTTACGTTTGATCTCTTTTCTGACAGCCTTATGCAACACAAAAAAATAATATAGAACAAGGCCTGCGGCAATAACCGCAAATCGCGAGGTGTTTCCAAGAGTCAGGGAGTAAACAGCATAGAGAATGATCCCGATCAGGAGAAATACGTGAAAAAACGCAAATATCCAGTCTCCCATAACTGTTATTATTTCCTTTAGTTAGACCGTTCCCGGAAACCGGATCTCAGGATCCTATTTTAATAGAAATAATCTCGATCGTCTGCCGTGGAACGTCTTTCATAATTCCCCGTGTCATGGTCTTGACAGAAGATATGGCATCGACCACGTCCAAGCCTTCAATGACCTTTCCGAAAACGCAGTAACCCCACCCCTCCACGGTTTTGGCGGTGAAATCCAGGAGGCTGTTGGTTACATTGTTGATGAAAAACTGGTTGGACGCGCTGTAGGGATCTTCTCCTCTGGCCATGGCAATGGTGCCGCGTGTGTTGTTCAGACCGTTATCCGCTTCATTGTGAATAAAGGGGCCTCCTGCTTTTTCTTCGAAGTCAATGGTATAGCCGCCTCCCTGGATCATAAAATTGGGAATGACGCGGTGAAAAATAGTGCCGTTATAGAATCCGTCCTCGACGTATGTGAGAAAATTCTTGACTGTCATGGGAGCTTTGTCCGCATAAAGTTCAAGAATAATCTTTCCCTTTGAAGTCTCGATGGTGACCCGCGGATTGGAAGAGTTTTTTCCGTAGACGGTTCCAAATACCAGAGTAAAAATAATCAGGCCGATAATTATTTCTTTCCACATGAATACCTCCCAATAAGTTAAACGATAAGCGCAGAGCAAAAGATAACAAAATGCGAGAAACAAGGCAAGATACTGAAAAGTATTATCAAGCCTGCTTTATTCACGGGCCGAGGTTGCCGTAGCTGCGAGGAGTGGTTTGTGAAGCTGTATTTATATACTGCGAACAGAACACGACGAAGCCACTGCGGTAAGATCGGCTTGCCCGGAGGGTAAAAAGTTGC